>CAYYSW010000123.1:0-7717 GCA_964474395.1 uncultured Halobacteriales archaeon | reverse complement strand
CGTGGAGGACGATGAGCCGCCACTGCGAACCGATCTGTTCGAGGGAGTCGATGACCGTACACGCCCCCTCGCTGTATCGTTCGTCCGATGTCACGGATGTCACCTGGTGACGACTACGTCCGCGAACGTACATAGGAGTTCGCCTCGTAACCAGGTATACCAATGTCACCAGATGCGCCGGCGACGGACGGACCACACCAGTCACAGGACATCGCCACCGGCGGGACAGCACTCGAGGAGGCGGAGGCGGCGGTCGTCGCCGTCCACGGGCGTGGAGCGACGGCACGGAGCGTCCTCGACCTCGCACGCGAGGTCAGCCCCGACGGGGTCGCCTTCCTCGCGCCGCAGGCCGCCCGCAACACGTGGTACCCGAACTCCTTTCTCGCACCGATGGAGTCGAACCAGCCCGGACTCGACTCGGGCCTGCGGGCCGTCGGGGACGCCATCGGGACCGCCACCGACGCTGGTATCCCCCGCGAGCGAGTCGTCCTCGTCGGCTTCTCGCAGGGGGCCTGCCTGTCGAGCGAGTTCCTCGCGCGCAACGCCGACCGCTACGGCGGCCTCGCGGCCCTCTCGGGGGGACTCATCGGTCCGGAGGGGACCCCCCGCGACTACGAGGGGAGTCTGGCGGGGACGCCCGTCTTCCTCGGCTGTAGCGACCGCGACCCGCACATCCCCCTCGAACGGGTCCACGAGACGCGCGACGTCCTCCGGGAGCTGGACGGCGACGTCACCGAGGAGATCTACGAGGGGATGGGCCACGGCGTCAACGAGGACGAACTCGAGCACGTGAGCGCGATGGTCCGGTCGGTCGTGGACGGCAAGTAGTCGACGCGGTCCCGATGGGCGCGGGCGATGGACCCGTTGCCGTGAGTGTCCCGTTCGGCGCTCACGGGCCGGACGACCCGGCGACACGGTTATGTCCTCAGAACGCCATATATGTACGATTGATATGGAAAAGAACGTCGGCGGTTACGACCGCATCGCTCGCCTCGTCCTCGGACCCGTCCTCGGTACCGTCTCCCTCGCTGCCCTCGCCGGGTACCTCAGCCTGGCGATAGGCCCCCTGTCGACGGGTATCGTCGCCGCGCTGTTCGGTCTCATCAGCCTCGTGTTCATCGTCACCGGTGCCACGCAGAAGTGCCCCCTCAACCGCGCGCTCGGCGTCAACACCTACAGATCCGACCGCACCACTGACGCCGCGGAGAGCCCCCAGCAGCGCAAGGCGGCGTAGCTCGAACTGACCCGTCGCCCGAAACGCGTCGTACCCGCCCTCCCTTTTCGTCCTTCTTGTCCCGTAACGGCAGCAGCCGCCCGTAGTCATAGACGAGCGCCAGCCACCCCGTAGCGTCCCGTCGGCCGGTCCAGGTGGTCCGCGTGCGGGTCGAGCGGCGGAGACCCGGGGGAGACCCCCCGGACCCGACCGGTTCGCTATAGCGACAATCGGTTCATCGGACCCACACCGGTTTGCCTCCGGGCGACCAACGGGGTGGCATGCTCACGGGCGACCTCAGCGTGGAGACGGACGAGGCGGTCCGGTTCGTCTTCACCGTACGGAACGCGGGCGACGGGCCGGCCGACCTGGAGTTCCGGGACTCCTGTCACGCTGACTTCGCGGTGTACGACGGCGAGGAGGAGCGCTGGCGCTGGTCGGACGGACGGATGTTCATGCAGGTCATCGAGCACCGGACGATGGCGCCGGGCGACGAGGAGACCTTCGAGGGCGAGTGGGAGCCCGCCGACCCGGGGGAGTTCACCGCACGAGCGGAACTGTGCGCGCGCGGCGAGGAGTGCGAGGCCGAGACCCGGTTCAGCGTGTAGCCTCGGGGGCGTCCATCCCGACCAGCTGTTCGGCCGCGCGGCGCACCGACTCGTCGCTCGACAGGGCGGGTTCCCAGCCGAGGTCGGCCAGCCGGTCGATGGGGAGGAACACCTTCGGCACGTCGCCGGTCCACCCGCGGTCGCCGCCGGTGTACTCGTAGTCGGGCTCGAGGTCCATCACGTCGCTGACGATGTCGGCGACGCGGGTGACGTCCGTCGTCGTCCGCGTCCCGAGGTTGTAGGTGTTCAGGGCGTCGTCGGCGTGCTCGACGACGTAGCACATCGCCTCGGCGCACTCCCCGACGTGCATGTAGGACTTCTCTTGTTCGCCGTTGCCGAGGATGGTGAGGGTCTCCGGGTCGGCACGGAGTTTCTCGACGAAGTCGGGGACGACGCCCGCGCCGAAGCGGGGGCCGACGATGTTGGCGAAGCGGAACGTCCAGACGGTGAAGTCGTGGGAGTGGGCGTACACCGAGCAGACGGCCTCCTCGGCGAGCTTCGTCGCGCCGTAGGCGCTGATGGGCTCCATCGGGCCGTAGTCCTCGGGGGTGGGTTCGCCCGCCTCGCCGTAGACGGTACACGAGGAGGTGAACGCGAAGTTCCGTACACCCACCTCGTCCATGCGTTCGAGGAGCGAGTGCGTGATGGCCGTGTTGGCCTCGAACTGTTCTCGGGGTTCGTCCGTATCGACGTACTTGTCGGCGGCCGCGAGGTGGAAGACGCCGTCCACGTCGGCGGTGACGACGTCCGCCACCACTTCCTCCTCCAGCAGGTCGCCCTCCACGAACTCCGCGTCGTCGGGCACCGACCCGCGCTGTCCGTTCGAGAGGTCGTCGACGACGACCACCTCGTTGTCCTGTGCGAGGCGGGCGGCGAGTTCCGACCCGACCAGTCCCGCACCGCCCGTGACGACGAGTCGCTGACCCGAGAGTTCCATACGGCCACTCGCGAGGGTCGGGGGAAGTCGTTTGTGGTCGTCCGCGGCCGGTCCGGAAGCGAAACCGCTTCCCGACCCGGTCGCCGACTCCCGCCATGGAAGGCAACGACGTCGTGGTGCTCCGCCTCGGCCACCGCGCCGGGCGGGACAACCGCATGACCACCCACGTCGGGTTGACCGCGCGGGCGCTGGGCGCCGACCGCGTGGTCCTCACGGGCAACGCCACCGGCCCCCGCGGGACCATCGAGGACATCACCGACCGGTTCGGCGGCCCCTTCGCTGTCGAGCAGACTGAGGAGCCCAAACGCCTCGTCCGGGAGTTCCCGGGCCGGGTCGTCCACCTCACGATGTACGGCCTCCCGGTCCAGGACGTCGAGGGGCCGATACGGGACGCCCACCGCGAGCGACCGCTGCTCGTCGTCGTCGGCGCCGAGAAGGTCCCCTTCGACGTGTACGAACACGCCGACTGGAACGTCGGCGTCACCAACCAGCCCCACTCGGAGGTGGCCGGCCTCGCGGTGTTCCTCGACCGCCTCTTCGAGGGCCGCGAACTCGACCGGGAGTGGGAGGGCGGCGACCGGCAGGTCGTCCCGATGGCGACCGGCAAGCAGGTCGACCCCGTCGAGTCCGCCGCCGAATCGCCCGACGGCTCCGAGTAGCGCCCTCGCCGTTCTCGCGCCAGTTCCCGCCGGCGAGCGCTGCGACCCGTCCAGTATCGATAAATCCGGTGCCGCGATATGAAATCGCCGAGGTTCCGCCGAGTACTCCAACGGACGGTGCTCAGGGGGTGGGGATCGGGGGCGGATTCATCTCCCTGTCCACCCTCCCCGGCTGTATGAACGGACGGACCCTGTCGCTGGGACTGGCCAGTGCTGTCACTACCTTCCTGGTGGCCGGTGCAGTGACCATCACGCTCCTCGGCGACCTGTACGGCGAGAGCCCCGGCGTCGGTATCATCGGCGTGGCCGTCGGGGTCATCGCGGCCATCGCAGCGGGGGCTGCCGTCTCACTGGCCGCCGACCGCCTCTCGGGGCGTTTCGAAACGGCGCTGGTCGCCTACGGGACCTTCGGCGTGGCGTTCCTCGCCGTCGCCGGCGTGCGGTACGTGAACGTCCCCGGCGCGGACGCGGTGTTCACCTTCCCGGTCCACGTCGCCGTCAGCCTCGTCGTCGCCCTCCTGGCGGCAGCCCTCGCCGGGCGCGGGCGCCCGTCGAACGGGACGGCGGACGTCTGAGCGTCGACGCCCGACTCATCCCCGCAGGTATCGCAGGAGGAGGTACCCGACGGTCCCGGCGACGAACGCGAGGCCGACGTTCGTCAGGAGGCCGAGGACGCCGACGGCGAGCGTCAGGGGGAGGCAGTCGGTGTCGAGCCCCGCACGCCCCAGTTCGACTGCGACGAGGGCGAGGACCACACCGAGCATCGACAGCGGGAAGGCGGCGACCAGTTCGACGGCGAGAACCGCCGCGAGGACGTACAGGGCGGCGAGGATGAGGTTCGCCCCCGCCGTCCGCGCGCCGAAGGCGTACTTGCCGGCGACGCCGCCGCTCCCGTGACACATCGGCATCCCGCCGAGCGGGACCGCGAGGAGGTTCATGGCGCCCATGCTCGTCGCGAGGTCGTCGGCTGGGACGTCCGCCTCGAAGTACTCCGAGAGCAACAGCGACGTCGCGACGGCCGCGTTGCCGACGGTCATCGCGAGCTGGGCCGCGACCCCGCCGAGGGTCGCCTCGCGGCCGAACGCCGCGGCCGGCGGGAGCGACACCGCGAGCGGCGGGAGCGTCGCCGCCGGCAGTCCCGTCCCGAGGCCGGCGAACAGGAGCCCGACGGCGAGGACGGCGAGCGGGCTGGCGCGGTAGTGCCCGGCGAGGACGGCGAGGGCCGCGACACCGACGGCGAGAACTGCGAGGACGGGGTTGTCGAGGCTCAACCCGACACCGGTCTCCAGCAGCACCAGCGCGACGGCCAGCTGGACGCCGCGGACGACCGGGCGACCGATGTACCCCTCGATACGGTCGAGCGTGCCCGTGAGCCCCACGGCGAGCAGGACCGCCCCGGCGAGCAGTCCCGCCGCGGCGAGCTGCGTCGTCGAGAACGCCCCGGCGATGACGAGCGCCGCCAGCGCCTTCATCGGTTCGACGGACACCGGCACGCCGTAGTGGAGCCCCCAGACGACCTGGAAGGCGGCGAACCCGAGCAGCAGGCGCCCGAGCGGGAGGGGCGTGAGGGCGGCGACGGCGACGACGACCGGGAGGACGGTAATCGAATCCCCTAGCGCGCCGGTGAACTCGTTCCACGAGAACGACAGGCGCCTCCCCCGGAAGTACCCGAACTCGATTGCCACTGGGGGAGTCAGCGGCGCGAATCGCATGAATGCTTCCAGAAACCGGAACCGGCGTCGGTCGGAGTGGCGGGCAACCCCATTCAGTTACGTCGCGTCCGTGTCGTCGGACGGTGGGAGCGGCGGGCGACGGAACAGAACCGATACCCGGCGGAGGCGGGCACCCCTCCGGGTGACCGTGACGACAGTCCACTCCGTGCGCCACGCCACCGCGCCGTTGGTCCCGAACCGCGAGGTAACGACCTCGCGACGCCGGACGTCCACGAGGCGCGCTTCTCGGGTAGCGGGTCGACCGGAACCGAGTGGCGGTACTCGCCAGCGTAGGGAACCGAACCGGTCTCGTCGGGGGGTCGCGTGGTACCGACATGGCACGCGAGGAACTGGAGGCGATGTACGCCGGCGAGTCGTTCTACTGGGGCACCGACCACAACGCGCTGGCCGAGCACGCGGTCGAGCACGCCCCGGACCGGGCGGACCTGCGGGCCGTCGACGTCGGCGCAGGCGAGGGTCGGGACGCCGTCCACCTCGCGGCGAACGGGATGGACGTCCTCGCGGTCGACGTCGCGCGGAACGGCCTCGCGAAGGCCGAGCGGCTGGCGGCGGAGCGGGGCGTCGAACTCCACACGCTCCTCGCGGACGTGAACACGCTCTCGCTCGCCGCCCCGGTGGACGTCGTCTACTCTATCGGGACGGTACAGTACCTCCGACCGACAGAGCGGGCGGCGCGGTTCGCCCATCTCAGAGGGCGGACCCGGCCCGGCGGCGTCCACGCGCTGTTCGCGTTCGTGGACCACGGCCTACCGCCGGCGCCAGACTGGGGCGACGACGAGTACCTGTACGACCCCGGGGAACTGGACGATTACTACGAGGGCTGGGAGACGGTCTTCGCCGACGGGTTCGTCTTCGAGGACGACTCCGGCGGGGAGCCACACAGACACGCCGCCGAGGAGCGGGTCTTCCGGAAGCCGGAGTGAACCGGGCGGAGGCGGTCACTCCCTGTCGCCGACCTCCCCGTCGTGTCCGCGTGGTTCCTCGGCCCGGCCGATGAGCGACCAGTGGCGGCGCTTGCCCTTCGGTCCGGGTTCGATGGTGACGTGGTAGACGTAGACCCCGCTGGAACCGTTCTCCGGCCGGTGGCGCAGGTGGACCTCCGTGTACCCCTCGTGTTCGAGGACGCGGACGACCTCCTCGCCGGCGCCCGGTTCGACGTCCGGGAACTGTTCGTGGCGCGCCCGGAGGAGCTCCTGTGCGTAGACGATGGCCTCCCGCAGGTCGTGCCCGTCGAGGCTCCTGAGGAGGTCCGCGACCTCCGCCGGGAGGTCCTCGGGTGGGGTCGGGTCGGCGTCGGGGGCACCCATACCTACTGGTGGGGACTCCACGGACAAAGCCGTGTCCCGGGCCGGGAACTGTCCGCGGTCGAAGGCCGTAGAGCGCCGGGGGCGGAGCCAGTCCACCAACGGGGCCGGAACCCATCCACCGCCGGGTCGGTGGAGCGGAAGTTTTACCCGGGTACCTCGCCCAGATTTCCGTAATGGCTTTCGAGGAGCTACTGAACGACCCCGTCATCCAGAAATATCTCCACGAACTGGTTGGTCCGACGGGGATGCCCGTCGCCGCAGCGCCCCCCGACGGTGAGGTGACAGACGAGGAGCTCGCGGAGGACCTCGGCCTCGAACTCAACGACGTGCGCCGAGCGCTGTTCATCCTCTACGAGAACGACCTCGCGTCCTACCGTCGCCTGCGCGACGAGGACTCCGGGTGGCTCACCTACCTCTGGACCTTCGAGTACGAGAACATCCCCGAGAAGCTCGAGGAGGAGATGTACCATCTCCTCGAGCTTCTCGAGGAACGCCAACAGTACGAGGCCGACAACGAGTTCTACCTCTGTCCGGAGGAGTCCATCCGCTTCGACTTCGGCGAGGCGATGGAGTTCGACTTCGCCTGTCCCTCCTGTGGCGCCGACCTGGAGTCGATGAGCAACGACCAGCTCATCGACGCGATGGAGGAGCGAATCGAGGAGTTGCGCGACGAACTGAACGTCGAACCGGAAGCACAGGCCTAGATGGTCGTCCTGGCAACGAAGCTGTACGTCGAGGGCGAGGCGCGCGAGCGCTCGCTCGACTCGCTTCGCTCGCTCGTCGGCAACGACCTCTCGGATCTCGACGTCGAGTTCGACGTCGGCCTCCGGTCCGACGGCTTCCCCTCCGTCACCGTCTCGGGTGACGACGAGGTGGTCGCACGCAACCTCCTGCGCGAGACGTGGGGGGAGATCACCGACCAGTTCGAGGCCGGCGAGGAGTACGTCGGCACGCTCGAATCGTGGGACGAGGAGGGGTTCGTCCTCGACGCCGGCCGGCGAGTCCGCATCCCCGCCAGTGAGCTCGGGCTCGGGCAGGGGACGCCCGAACAGGTCCGGACGCGCTTCGGTCTCGTCCAGCACCTCCCGATGCGCTTCGTCTACGACGAGGAGTCGCCCCGACTGGCCGACGCCGAGCGCGACCGCCTCTACGAGTGGACGCGCGGCGACGGCCGTGTGAACGTCAACAGCGCCACGCGCGCGGAGGTCCGTGCGACGGTCAACCGGGCGGGCCACGCCCAGGACATCGTCACCGTCGAGC
>CAYYSW010000122.1:4167-7747 GCA_964474395.1 uncultured Halobacteriales archaeon | reverse complement strand
GATTTGAACCCTCGACCTAATCCTTACGAAGGATTCGCTCTGCCAGCTGAGCTACACCGGCGCTACCAGAACATGGTGCCAACGGCAGTATAAGGATTCCGGAGTGGGTCCGCCGTGGCCCGGTTCGACGTGGCTCACCCCGTAGTCACCCGCCGGGCGTACGCCCGCCGCCGACCGAACTGATGGAGTGTACTGAAACAAACGTAAGTAGCGAACGAACACGAATACTTGACCAAGATATGTTCTGTTACGATGGCTACTCCGGCATAATAGTTCCCTAGTACCAAGATTGATAACGACCGGCGTGGTCGATAGTACTGTAATGTCCGTCCGACAGTCGTGGTGTACGCCGGCCCCGTCCGGTCGGCACGTCGTGTCGAATCGCCTTCCCTGGGGGGTGGTCGTCGCGTAGGCGTCCCCGTTCCCGTCCCTTACGGTAGTTACTGTTCGTCCGGCCGCGTCGTGGCGAGCCCCGGCGCGGCCACCTGCGTGTGCGGTGTCTCCCGACTCGTTTTCGGACCAGCTACAGGACCACGCTCAGGATCACGCCGACCACGATGAGGGCGAAGACGAGCATCGAGACGACGAGGAAGAACCGGTCAGCGAAGCTCATAGTACCGAAAAGCCGAAGTAGTACATAAATGTGGGCCTCGGTCCCCCGCATGCGGGGCGGGACGGTATCGTTGCCGGGGTCAGTCGCTCCGAACGCTTGCGTGGGTGGGGTCGGTCGACTCCGTCTCGCCCGTCTCCGTCGTCTCCCCGCTTGCTTCGTCGCCGACGGCGTCAGCGAGCGCCTCACAGAGGGTCACGACGGCGTCCTCGTGGGCACCCTTCGACTCGTACACTGCCGCGGGGGCGACGCCGAGTCGCTTGTACGCTTCGAGGTCCCCCTCCTCTAGGCCCTCACGTGCCCGAATGAACCGTCCGACCTGGTCGAGCAGCGCGTGCATGTGGACCAGCTCACGCTTCTTCATTGTATCCTGAATAGGTTTTTGGCACGCCTAAACCCTTCGTGACACCGAGTACCACTGGGCGCCCGAAGGCGGCGTCTCGCGGGTCAGCAGAGGTCGACGGTGACGTAGACGTGAGCGTCCGCGGTGACGTTCACGCCGACGCCGACGCGGTGCGCGTTCGTGTAGAGGAGCTTGCGTTTCCCGTCGTCGTCACCCACCCACTCGGTGACGAGTCGGTCGGCTATCTCGCGGTCGGTGGGGACCTCGGACTCGTCGAGGGTCAGCCGGTCGACCAGTTCTATCTCCTCGCCTTTCCGGACGCCCGAGTTCGAGTCGCTCGGGATGCGACAGCGGGTGTACTGGCCGAACTCCTCGTAGCGTTCGACCGTCGAGTAGCCCGCCGCGTCGTGGGCGGGGAAGCCCTGTCGAGCCATGTTGTCGCTGTGGAAGAGAGCCATCTCGTCGAGCGTCGCCTCACGCTTCAGGGCGGTCCGGCCCGCTGGATCGCGGACCTGCTCGTCGACGATGCTGAGGAGGTGTGCTTCCACCGCCGTCGCGTTGACCGAGGCCGGGTCGAACGGCTCCGGCGTCCGGGTTGGCCTCGGCGTTGCGGTAGGTTCGGACGTCGTGGTCTGCTGTGCGGTGGCGGCGGGCGTTGCGGTGGGTTCGGGGGTCGTAGCGGGTGTCGCGGTCGGTCCGGACCCGGAGCCGTCGACCGGCACCGCACCGTCGGCGGGGTCGTCGCCGAACTGGGTGCCGATGAGGCCCCCGACGGCCATCGACGTGAGGACGATGGCACTGAGCACTACGAGAAGGACTCGGTTCGCCATGGACGGCTATCGCCCAGAACGCACATCTAATTTCTGGATACATACATAGTCGCGTGACAAAAGTAGTGGCCCACCGCGCCCGTATCGTGGGTATGGACTGGAACCGGTACGGGACCGACCGGCGGCGGGTCGCCGTCCGTCTCGTCGCGGGAGCACTCGCGCTCGTCGTCATGGTCGTCGCCTTCCGCGGGTCGCTGGTCGCGCTCGCGCCCCTCCTCTGGCCGCCCGGCGGGGCGCGCTGGTTCACCCTCGCGGCCGTCGTGGCGCTCTCGTTTCTGGTGCCCTTACTGGTCGTCGCCGGTCTCGCGGACGCCCTCTACGTCCGCCTCCGGGGGTAGGGCCTCCAGTGCGGTCACCGCCGGCGTCCCGGTGACGGGGTTGTCGCGGATGGCCGCCCGCGCGCCGAACGCTCGTTCGACGATCTCCTCCGTGAGCACCTCCCCCGGCGGGCCGGCGGCGAGCACCCGGCCCCCCGCGAGGACCACCAGCGCGTCGCAGAACCGCGCGGCGAGGTCGAGGTCGTGGATGGCCGCCAGCGCCGTCCGACCCTCGCCGGCCAGCGACCGGACGAGCGAGAGCGTCCGCACCTGGTGGTTGATGTCGAGGCTGGCGGTCGGTTCGTCGAGCAGGAGGACCGGCGTCTCCTGTGCCAGCGCACGCGCGAGGAGGACGCGCTGGCGCTCGCCGCCGCTGACGGTCCCCACCGAGCGGTCGGCGAGGTCGGCGACCTCCGCCCGCTCGAGCGCGCGCTCGACGGCCGCGCGGTCCTCGTCGGTCGTCCGCTCGAAGCGCCCGCGGTGGGCGCTCCGGCCCATCGCCACCACCTCGCGCACCGGGAAGTCGAAGGCGAGGGAGGTGTCCTGTGGCACCGTCGCCACCCTGCGGGCCGTCTCCCGGGCCGAGAGGTTCGCGACCGACTCGCCGTCGACGACGACCCGACCCGAATCCGGCGTGAGGACGCCGTTGACCGTCCGCAGGGCGCTGGTCTTGCCCGCGCCGTTGGGTCCGACCAGCGCGACGAACTCGCCGGCACCGACCTCGAAGGAGACGTCCTCCAGGATTCGCGTCCCGCCGAGCGAGAGCGAGACGCCCTCGGCGCGTATCACAGCGCGTGCACCTCGCGCTTGCGCAGGAGGTAGAGGAAGAAGGGCGCGCCCACCGCGGCGGTGACGATACCGACGGGGAGTTCCGCCGGTCCGGACCGGGCGGCGGCGTCGGTGACGACGAGGAAGGTGCCGCCGGCGAGGGCGCTCGTCGGCAGGAGGATCCGGTGGTCCGGGCCGACCAGCAGGCGCAGGACGTGCGGGACGATGAGACCGACGAAGCCGATGACGCCGACGACGGCGACGGCCGTCGCGGTGACGAGACTCGACACCGTCAGCAGGATCCGCTTCGTCCGTTCGACGTCGATGCCGAGAGTGTGAGCGTCCTCCTCGCCAACGAGCAGGACGTTCAGGTCGCGGGCGTACGCCGCGAGCACCGCGAACCCGACCAGCGTGAGCGGGAGGGTGACGACCACGGCGTCCCAGGAGGCCGCCGAGAGGTGGCCCATCAGCCAGTACAGCGCGCGTTCGAGGCTGTCACCGGCGTGCAACAGCATGTAGGAGACGGCCGCCCCGAGGAACGTCTGGACGGCGACACCTGCGAGCAGGAGCGTCGCGACGGGCGTTCGCCCGTCCTCCGTCGCGATGAGGTAGACGGCGAAGGCGACGACGAGCGCCCCCACGAACGCCGCCGTCCGGAGGCCCACGGGGAGGAGGGCGGGGTAGGCGATGGTCGCTACCGCCCCCGCCGCCG
>CAYYSW010000122.1:0-4157 GCA_964474395.1 uncultured Halobacteriales archaeon | reverse complement strand
CAGCGCCCGGCGGATGCTCTCGCCGCTCTGGAGCAAGAGGAAGGAGACGACGGCGCCGAGGAACGTCTGGACGGCGACGCCCGCGAGCAACAGCGTCGCCACCGGCGTCCGGCCGTTCTGCGTGGCGATGAGGTAGACGCCGAAGGCGGCCACCAACGCTCCGGAGAAGGCGGCCGCGCGCAGGCCGAGGCCGAAGGGGAGTGCGATGGGCGCGACGATGAACCCCACCGCGCCGACGGCCGCGCCCGAGGAGACGCCGATGATGGAGGGGTCGGCCATCGGGTTGCGGAAGAACCCCTGCATCACGGTGCCCGCCGAGGCCAGCGCGAACCCGACGACGCCCGCGAGGACGACCCGCGGGGCCCGGAGCGTCGTCACGATGACCTGGTCGGAGTGCTCGACCGGGAACGAGAAGGGGTGGACCGTCCCCACCTGGAGGCGGGCCCACGGGACCTGTCCGACGGGCAGGCGGACGGCGCTCGCCTCGAGCGAGACGGAGGCGGGGACGGCGAGCGCGTTGAGCAGCGCCTTCGCGACGGTCACGGGCCCGACGTCGACGGACCCGTGGGCGATGCTCACGACGGAGGCCACCACGAGCAGGACGAACAGCCCCGCCGACCACGCGACCGACCGAGCCCACTGCATGTTCGCAACCGTGGTTGGATTAGGTAAATACTTATTGCATACGGTCGCAGGCACGTGCGATGCGACTCTCACCCGTGTTCTTCAGTCTCGTCCTCGTTCTCGCCGCCGTTCCGGCGGTGGGCGCGGGCGCGATGGCACCGGCGGCATCGACACACCAACAGACGGACTGCTCGTTTCCCTTCGAGAGAACGGACGCGACGGGCACCGAGGTGACGCTCGAAGAGGCGCCCCAGCGCATCGTCGCGTTGCAGGCCAGTTCCGCCCAGGTCCTCTGGGAGGTCGGCGCGCAAGACCGGGTGGTCGGTATGCCCGTCCGCTCGTACACCTCCTACCTGAACGGCTCCGAGGAGAAGACCGACGTGCTCACCGAGGACGGCTCCGGCGTGGACGTCGAGCAGGTCGTCGCGCTCGAACCGGACCTCGTGATCGCCCCCGACGTCGTTCCCAACTCGACGGTGACGCAGCTCCGGGACGCCGGCATCACGGTCTACAAGTTCGACTTCGACCGCTCCATCGCCGGCATCTACGAGAAGACGGAACGGGTCGGCCGCCTCGTCGGCAACTGCGAGCAGGCGACGACTACCATCGAGGAGATGCGCACCGAGGTCGAGCGCATCGAGTCGGCGGTCGAGGGCCGCGAGCGACCGGACGCGCTCTACTACTTCTACAACTTCACCGCCGGGAACGGGACGTTCATCGACGAGATCATCACCACTGCCGGCGGCGACAACGTCGCGGCGCAGGCGGGCATCTCGGGCTTCCGCCAGATAAGCGACGAGGTGGTCGCGGAGCGCAACCCGGACTGGGTCATCCACCCCTCCGACGCTCCCCTCCCGCAGCGCGAACCGTTCACGAGCACGACCGCCTACGAGCAGAACCAGACGCTCTCCGTGAACGCGAACTACATGAACCAGGCCGCCCCCCGGGTCGTCATCCCGATGCTGGAGATAGCGCGGGCGCTCCACCCCGAGGCCTTCGGGAACGGGACCGGTAACGGCACCGTGACGGCCACCCCGGGTAACGGGACGACGACGCCCGGCGACGGTACGGCCACCGAGACGGCGGCACCGACGACCGCCGACGGGTCGCCCGCCGAGACGGCGACCCCGACCTCCAGCGGCGACGGCCCCGGCTTCGGCATCGCGGCGACGCTCGTCGCCCTCGTGGCGGCGGCACTCCTCACACGGCGGGAGTAATCACCCCGCCGTCGGGCCGTGCCCATGGCCGACAGTATATAAGTCCTTGAGTGTGCGTGGTCCGGCTATACCCGCCGGGACGTGATAGCCACGTTCGTTCACCGAACGCGACTGGCTCCCGTTCCGGTGGATACCTCGACCCCCTCCACAGGTGGTCCCGACGCGGCTTCGGCCCTGGCAGGCACACCCTCGGCCGGCACGCGGGACCTCGGGTCCCGCCGCCGGGCTCTCTCGATATCTCGTCCGCGAGCGGCGCGTTCCGCGTCGTCGGGACCTCAGATACCCGGCGGGACGCCGATGACTTCGAACGCCTGGAAGCCGAGGACGGCCAGCGCGTAGAGCAGCGCGAAATCGATAACCCAGGTCAGCACGGAGACGCCCGTCGCGGCGACGATGGACCCCGAGTACCGGATATCGATGACGACGATGTACGCGAGCAACGCGAGCAGCGGGCCGAGCGCGACGACGAACCCGCCGACGCCGACGACGCCCGAGATGAAGTACGTCACGCCGAACCAGACGGCACTCGCGATGAGCGCCGTGACGAAGGAGTGGCCGACGCTCCCCTCGCCGAGGAGCAGGTCGGTCGCGAGGTAGGTCCCGACTGTTCCGATGATGAGACTCGCGACGAAGCCGATAGCAACGTCACTGAGCCCTATCTGAACCGACTGGAGTGGTAGCATTCACGACGTACAACTCCCGTTCGCCTCATGCGAGCGCGGCTTGAACATACAGGCCCTTGATACGTCCCCGGTAGGTAGCGAAAGGTAGTTCACGGGGCCGCCGGGTAGTGGGGACATGGTCGAGAACGTCATCTGGCCCGCCGCGCTCGACGCCGAGCGCTCGCGCGCGGAGGGCCGCCGGGTCTCGCTTGACCTCGCGGTACCGTCCCCGACGGTCGACGAGATCGCACGGGCGGTCCAGCAGGTCGGCTACGACGCGGTCGTCGAACGCGAGAAGCGCTACCCCCGCGAGTACGAGACCCGCGGCCGGGTGCTGGTCCAGAACGCCGACGACGCGGGGAAGTCCGACCTCCTGCAGGCCGTCGCGGCCTACGTCGTGGCCCTGCGCGAATGAAGCGCGTCGGCGAGGTCGTCCGGACCGCACAGGGGCTCGCCGTCCTGCGCTCACCCGACGACTCCTACCCCGACATCGGGACGATGGTCATCGACGAGGACCTGGAGTCGGTCGGTCGGGTCGTGGACGTCTTCGGCCCCGCCGCCCGTCCCTACGTCGCCGTCACGCCCGACGAGGGCGTCCGCCTCCCCCTCCTCCTCGGGAAGGCAGTGTACGCACGGTAGCGGGAAGCACAACGCACAAACGGCCCCTCCGCCACGTTCGGGGTATGAAGCGGTCCTCCATCGCCTCCCTCGCGGCCCTGACGGTCTTCCTGCTCGTGCAACTGGGGACGCTCGCGCTCGTCGGCCCTTTCGAGAGCGCGGGCTACCAGACCGTCGAGGACCCCTCCGACCCGACCAACAGCGTCCTCTACCTCCTCGCCATCCTCGTCGCGACCGGCGTGATGCTCGCCGCGTTCAAGTTCGGCGCGGACGGTCTCATCCGCGGCCTCATCGTCTTTTCCAGTTCGCTGCTCTCGTACTACGTGTTCTCGGTACTCCTCCCGCCCGCGGTGCGCGTCGGGGGGGCGAACGCGCTGGCCGTCGGCGGCGCCCTCCTCTTCGCCGTCGCCCTCCTCGTCCACCCCGAGTGGTACGTCATCGACGCCGTCGGCGTCGTCATGGGGATGGGCGCGGCGGCGCTGTTCGGCATCAGTTTCGGTCTCCTCCCGGCGGTGGTCCTGTTGACGGCGCTCGCGGTGTACGACGCCGTCAGCGTCTACGGCACGGAGCACATGCTCACGCTCGCCGAGGGGGTCATGGACCT
Organism: uncultured Halobacteriales archaeon; assembly: GCA_964474395.1. Taxonomy (GTDB): domain Archaea; phylum Halobacteriota; class Halobacteria; order Halobacteriales; family Haloarculaceae; genus Halomarina. The sequence goes on along the minus strand of CAYYSW010000122.1, from coordinate 432 downwards.
CAAGATCCCTGTCGTCCTCGTCATCCCGCTCACGCTCGGCTACTCCTTCCTCGACGACGGCGACGGGACGGACGACGGAGCCGAGAGCGGGGACGCGGCGGCGGCCGACGGTGGCGACTCGAAGGGAGACGGGGCGGACGCGAACGCCGAGGACCCAGGCGACGACGCCCGGGAGGGTCCCCCGCCGGCGGAACGCGACGTGTTCTTCATCGGTCTCGGGGACGCCGTGATGCCGACCATCATCGTCGCGAGCGCGGCGTTCTTCCTCGACACACCCTCGCTCGGCGTCCCCGGCCTCGCGCTCACCCTCCCGGCGCTGACGGCCATCGTCGGGACGCTCCTCGGACTGCTGGTGCTCGTCAGGATGGTCATGAAAGGGCGGGCGCACGCCGGCCTCCCGCTGCTCAACGGCGGGGCCATCGGCGGCTACCT
>CAYYSW010000121.1:0-7783 GCA_964474395.1 uncultured Halobacteriales archaeon | reverse complement strand
GCGTCGGCGTCGTCGTCCCGCAGAAGCCCGCGAACCCAATCACGCACCTCGCGTGCTGGAAACTCGGCGCGGTGTCGCTGCCGCTCTCGGTGCTGTTCGGCCCGGACGCGATCGAGTACCGGCTCGACGACAGCGGCGCGACGGCCGTCGTCGCCGACGAGAGCGTCTCCGGGGCCGTCGCGACGGCTGCCGACGCGTGTCCGGATCTCGAGTGGCGGGTCGAGGTCGACGGCGACGGCGGCGACGTGGCGTTCGACGCGCTCCTCGAGACGCCACCCGAGATCGAGATCGCGGACACCACGCCCGACACCCCCGCGACCGTCCTCTACACCAGCGGGTCGACCGGCCCGCCGAAGGGCGTCCTCCACACCCACGACGTCTGGGTCGGCCACTGCCCGGCGTTCCTCATGTTCTTCGAGCACGACGTCTCGGGGGTCCACTGGACGCCCGCGGACTGGGCGTGGATCGGCGCGCTCGGCGACCTCGTCTTCCCGGCGTGGCACTACGGCCAGCCCGTCCTCGGCGCGCCCTCCGAGGGGTTCGACCCCGAGCGCGCCTTCTCGCTCATGGCGGAGTTCGACGTGACGAACGCGTTCGTCCCGCCGACGGCCATCCGGATGCTGATGGGCGTCGAGGACCCGGAAGACCGCTACGACCTCTCGCTGCGGGCGGTCTGTTCGGGCGGCGAGCCGCTCACCCCCGAGATCCTCGACTGGGCCGACGAGGAGCTGTCGGGGACCGCCGTCAACGAGATGTACGGCCAGACGGAGGCGAACCAGCTGGTCGCGAACTGCCGGTCGTGGTTCCCCGCCCGCGCGGGGAGCATGGGCAAGCCCGTCCCCGGCCACGAGGTCGTCGGCATCGACCCCGAGACGGGCGAGCGCGTTCCGACGGGCGAGGAGGGCGAAATCGCCGTCCGGCGCGAGGGCGACCCCGTCGTCTTCCGGGAGTACTGGAACCAGCCGGAGAAGACGGCGGACGCGACCGTCGACGGCTGGCACCGGACCGGCGACCTCGGCTACCGCGACGAGGACGGCTACCTCTGGTTCAAGGCCCGCGACGACGACGTCATCATCACGGCCGGCTACCGGGTCGGCCCGGGCGAGGTCGAGAGCGCGGTCCTCGAACACCCCGACGTGGCGCAGGTCGGGGTCGTCGGGGTCCCCGACGAGACGCGAAACGAGATCATCAAGGCGTTCGTCCAGCCGGTCGACGGCGTCGCGGGTGACGACGACCTCCGCGAGGCGCTCGTCTCGCTCGTGCGCGAGAAACTGGCGAAACACGAGTACCCCCGCGAGATCGAGTTCGTCGCGGAGCTGCCGACGACGACGACGGGGAAGATACAGCGCCGGAAGCTCCGCGAGCGCGAGTGACCTACTCGCCGTAGCGACGGGATATCTCGCGGTCGTAGTGGCGCCGGACGCGGACCTCGGCGCGACCCATCGCGCGCATCGACTCGTCGGTGTAGTCGATGGAGAACGACGGCAGGCGTGCGGCGAGCGGACCGCCGAGCAGCTCGCCGGGGTCGAGTTCCGTCCGGAAGGCGAACGCCCCGCGGTAGGGGCGCATCTCGGGGGCGAAATCGAAGTTCGCCGCGACGAGCTCGCGGGCCTCCTCGGCGGTGAGCGACGCGCGCACCGCGTCCCAGAACTCGTCGTCCGGGGCCGCGACGACGGGTCCGACGGTCTCGCCGGCCCGCTCGAACCGGCCGAGGACGGTCTCCGCGACGGCCTCGCGGGTCTCCCGGGACGCGTCGGGCGCGAGCGACCCGTAGTAGACGTCGGTCGCGAGAATCTCCTCCCGGCGGCTCTCGACGGGGTCGCCCGCCTCGACGGCGTCGAGCATGGCGCTCACCTGCCGGCGGGCGTCGTCGCGGAACTTCTCGATCTCGGGACGGACGACGTACTCGTCGAGCAGCCGGTTGCGCTTGACGAGGGCGTTGACCGCCCGGCCCGCGGCGTCCGTACTGCCGCGACGGACGGCGCGGACGGCGTCGAACTCGTCGTAGGTGGCCTCGATGATAGCGTCGACGGCGTCGAACAGGCCCGACTCGGTGGCCGCTCTGGTCATCGTCGGGGGGAAGGGGCCGCGAGTAGTTGAGTCGTCGGATTGCCGGCGGGTCGCCTACCAGTACGGGGTCCGGAGGCGGCCCGCGGCCCCCGATCCGAGGGCGGCCCCGAGGAGGGCGACGGCGACGACCAGCCCGAGGACGACGAGCGAGGCGACGACGTAGGAACTGGCGAGGAGGTCGAGCAGGGAGACGAGCGCGCCGACGGCGGCGACGACGACGACGAGGACCGCGAGGGCCCCCGTCGGACGGGAGGTTGCCATACGCCACGATGCGAAGCCGGGAGCATAAAGCCGCCGGGGACGCGAGTGTCGGTATGACCACCGTCGCCGTCCTCTGTGACCCGCCGCGTCCCGGTCTCGTCCTCCCGGACCTCGTCGAGACGTCGCCGCTGTCCGCCGAGGAGACCGCCGACCTCTACGCCGCCATGCTCGGGGACGTCTGTCGCGCCGTCGAGACCAGCGGGGGCGAACTACTCGTCAACTACCGCGCCGACGACGCGCTTCCCGAGTACGAGGGGGAGGGCAGCGCCGAGGCGGAACTGCGCTCGGTCGTTCGCAGCGCGCTCGACGACCCCGACGAGGCGCGCTTCGAGGTGCAGGTCGGCGAGACGTTCGCCGGGCGCGCGGGCAACACCGCGACGCACCTCCTCGACGGCGAGGGCGTGACCACCGTCGCCGTCGTCGAACCCACCGCGGCGTTCCTCGGGCGGGCGCAGGTCGACAACGCCGCGATGAAGCTTCGCTCCAGCGGCGTCGTCCTCGGCCCCTCGACCGGCGGGCGGGTGTACTACGCCGGCTTCCGCGAGACGGTGGACTTCGACGGGGCGTACACCGCGCCGGAGGTCGAGACGCTCACAGACCGGGGCCTCGATGCGGGCCACGACGTGGACTTCCTGCCGATGCTGCCCGTCGTGGAGACCGGCGAGGACCTCGCGGACGCCCTGAGCCTCATCCGGGCGCGCCAGCGTGCCGGGCGCATCGTCCCCCGGTCGACCGCGGAGACGCTGGACGACCTCGGTGTGGACGTGGTGGCGGAGGGCGGCGACCTGTCGCTCGTTCGGTGACCGACAGGGAAAAGAGGCCCCCGGTCGCACGTCGTCGTGTGGTGAGGTGGCGGAGCCTGGCCTATCGCGCCGGTCTTGAAAACCGGTGGCCTTCGTGCCTCCTGGGTTCGAATCCCAGCCTCACCGCATTTCGTCCGAACAACGGAGGAGAAGCGCCGAGCGACAGCGAGGCGTTTTCTCCTGGCCACGTGAGGACGTAGTTCGTGAACCTGGATTCGAGCAGCGAGGACGTGCGCAGCGAAGCGAGCACGTCCGAGCGAGTTCGAATCCCAGCCTCACCGCAGTTTCGTCTGAGCATCTAGCGAGCAGCGCCGAGCGGCAGCGAGGCGTCTGCTCGCGATTACGGGGGATACGAACCGAGAACGGTGGCGCCCGAACGACGACGTCCCGTGGGGGGCGGACGCCGCCGACGTCGCCGCGGCCCACGACCGTATCGAGGGGCGGGGACCGAACACCTGCGCACGGCCGAGTCGAAGTTCCTCACGTCGATAGTGCGATGGCGCCGCGTCCGAACGGGGGGTCGGGACCGGGTTACTGGCGTGGCGAGCGGGCCTCCCGGACGTCGGCCCCGTCGCGGAGTTTGTCCTCGCAACGGGGACAGACGCGGACGTTGTTCATGTCGCGCGGTGCGAAGACACGGACGTACTCCTCGGTCACGAACGACTCGCAGTTCTCACACTGGGGCACGTGTGGGCAAAGCGCTCCCGAGGGGATGTGCCTTGAGCCTGCTATATCGTACCGCACTGACGGGTGGTGAGATTCCTTCGCTCCCAGAGGTAGTAATTTAAACGCGAAGCGACTACCGACGGCCGTGCGGCGGTCGGAACGTCGCCCGTTACCATGACCCGGAAAATCGTCTACCTCTCGCGGCGACCGGAGGTCCTGTTCGATGAGGACTGCACCGTCATCGAGACGTACAACTTCACCGACGACCTCGCGGCCGCCTACGTCGAGTTCGAGGGTGCGGCCAGTACGCTCGATGCGCCCGGCGTCCTCGGCGTGGAGGACCCGACGACGGTCGAACCGCAGTGGGTACCCGACGACGTGAGCGAGGGCATCGCGACCATCGAGGACGTCCGACGACTCCACGACGTCCCGCGGAAGGGTGCGAGCGGCGACGGCGTCACCGTCGTCGCGATGGACTCGGGTGTCGACACCTCCCACCCGGTCTTCTCGGACGTCTCCGTCGAACAGGTCGACGTGACCGGCGACGGCAAGGGCGACGACGTGGGCCACGGGACGGCCGTGCTGGGCCAGGTGACCCGTATCGCCCCCGGCGCGGACCTCGTCTCGCTTCGCATCTTCGGCGGGGAGGGGAGCACGGAGACGAACGTCATCCTGCGGGCGTACGAGTGGTTGCACAACAACACCGAGCGCTACGACGTGGTGAACATGTCCTGGGGTGGCCGGGAGATAACCCGGCAACTCGACCGGGTCCACAACCGCCTCGTCGAGAAGGGCGTTCGGGACGTGACCGCCGCGGGCAACACCGGCGAGAAGGCGGGCAGTCCCGGCACCGCCGAGCGGGCATTCAGCGTCGGGGCGTGCACCGTCGAGGGGAAGATGGCCGCGTTCTCCTCGTACAACCCCGAACGCGACAACCCCGACGTGGCCGCCATCGGAAAGGACAACCGCCTCGCGGGAGCCGAGGGGGCGTCGATGGGGACGGACCTCGAGGGCCCGTGGGTGAAAGCCTCCGGGACGTCCTTCGCCGCGCCGGAGGTGGCCGGGATGGTCGCGAAACTCCTCGAGGCACGACCGGGGCTCACGCCGAAGGCGACGATGCGGGCGTTCGAGGCCGGGGCGCGGGACATCCCCGACCAGCCGAAAGACGGCGCGGGCCTCGCGGACTACAGGGACACGCTGGACGCAGCTGGGGGCGGGAAGCAGGCCCCCGAGCCGAACCCGGACCCGACCCCCGGCGACCAGGCACCCGAGACCGGCGAGTCGGTCGTCTTCGAACTCGGCGAGCGGCGGGTAGCCGTCCTCGACGCCGACTGCCTCGAGTCGGGGTTCTACCGGACGACCTGCGAGGACGACCGCGGGGAGGTCGTCGTCCGCTTCTCGCGGTCGGACGACGGGAACTGAGGCGAGGGGAACGCCGCACCCGAACGACGCCAGGACCGGGTGCCGTGCTACGGCGACGACAGCGACTCGGCGAGTCGGTCGTCGACGGACGCTATTCCGACCGTCTCGACGTCCGCCGGGTCCACCTCGCCGCCGCCGACTTCGGTCCCCGTCCCGACGAGGACGACGTCCTCGACGGCCTCGACGTCACCGCGTTCCCGGAGGGCCGAGAGCGCCGCCAGCGGCGTCGCGCCGGCGGGTTCGACCGCGATGCCCGCCTCGCGGGCGAGCCGGCGTTGCGCCGTCAGGATGGCGTCGTCGTCCACCGACAGGACGGCGCCACCCGTCGCGCGGGCCGCCGCGAGCGCTCGGGCGCCGCTCGGCGGGTCGGCGTTCGCGATGGAGTAGGCGACGGTCTCCCCCTTCCCTTCGATCCGCTCGACCGCCCTGTCGCCGCGCTCGAACGCCTCCGCGACGGGCGCACACGTGGCCGTCTGGACGAGGTACAGTCGCGGGAGGCGGTCGATGCGGCCCGCGGCGCGGAGGTCACGCAGGCCCTTCCAGACGGCGCTCGCGTTCCCGCCGCTGCTGACCGGGAGGACGACGGCGTCGGGAACTTCGGGCGCGAACGCCTCGCAGACCTCGTAGGCGAGCGTCTTCTGCCCCTCGACGCGCAGGGGGACGTCCGAGTTGAGAAACGGCACCCCGAGGTCCCCGCCGAGTTCGAGCGAGCGGTCGTAGAGGCGGCCGTAGTCCCCCTCGACGCGCAGGACGGTCGGGCCGTAGCGCGCGATGGGCGCGAGGCGCTCCTCGGGGATGTCGGCGGGCACGAGGACCACCGCCGGGAGGTCGGCGCTCGCGGCGTGGGCGGCGACGCTGCGCGCCATGTTCCCGTGCGAGACGGTGCCGACGGCGGGCGCTCCGTCGGTGAGTGCGGCGGCGATGCCGACGGCGCTTCCTCGGTCCTTGAAGCTCCCCGTCGGGTTCGCGCCCTCGTACTTCACGTGGACGCGGGTCCCGCCGCGGTCGAGCCCGGGCGTCCTGACGAGGGGCGTTCCGCCCGCCGCGCCCGCGAGTCCCGCCGGGGAGTCGACGGCAAGCAGGTCCCGGTAGCGCCAGATGGTGTCCGGGCCGCCCGCGGGCCAGTCGGCCCAGAACCCGTCGGTCGGCGTCGCTATCCAGAGCGGTTCGCCGCAGTCACACCGCGTCGCGGTCGTCTCGTGGGTCGCGCCGCAGGCGTAGCACTCCCGGCGCGTCGTCGGGTTCACGGTCGGAGTCACCGCCGCGGGGGCAAAGCACCACCGACCCTCAGTCGTCGGCGCTGGCGGGCGACCCGACGGCCGGACGGACGACCTCCCGGTCGGTCGGCTCGCCGTCGATGTCGTAGGGGTACTCGCCGGTGACACAGCCGAGACAGAGGTCGGCGCGGGACTCGTCGAGGGCCTGCGCGACGGCGTCGATGGAGAGATACGACAGCGAGTCCGCGCCGATGGTGTCGCGGATGTCCTCGGTCGACTGGTTCGCCGCGATGAGCTCCTCGCGGGAGGCCATGTCGATACCCATGTAGCAGGGGGCGACGATGGGCGGCGCGCCGATGCGCATATGGACCTCCTCGGCGCCGGCCTCCCGGAGGAGGGCGACGAGCTGGTTCGAGGTGGTCCCGCGGACGATGGAGTCGTCGATGAGCGTCACCGACTTCCCCTCGACGGTCGAGCGGATGGGGTTGAGCTTCAGGCGGACGGCCCGTTCGCGGGCGTCCTGCGTCGGCATGATGAACGTCCGGCCGACGTACCGGTTCTTCATCAGGCCCTCGGCGAACTCCACGCTCGCGTCCTCCTCCTGTGCGGCCTCGGCGTACCCCGAGGCGAACGCGCGCCCGGAGTCGGGGACGGGCATCACGACGTCCGAGTCGACGCCCGACTCCTCCCAGAGCAGCCGGCCGAGTTCGCGGCGCACCTCGTAGACCAGCTCCCCGTCGATGACGGAGTCGGGCCGGGCGAAGTAGACGTGTTCGAAGAAGCAGTGGGCGGTGTTCTCGCGGTCGACCAGCTGGTAGGACTCGAAGCCGGAGCCGTCGGGTTCGAGGACGACGAGTTCGCCCGGCCGAACGTCGCGGACGAGCTCGCCGTCCAGCGTGTCGATAGCGGCGCTCTCGCTGGCGAGGACGTAGCCGTCCTCCAGCTTCCCGATACACAGCGGGCGGTTGCCCTCGGGGTCGCGCACCCCGACGACCGTGTCGTCGTGGGTGATGGTCAGGGCGTAGGAGCCGTGGATGCGGTCCATCGTTCGCCGCACGGCCCGGATGAGGTCGCCGTCGAGGAGGTTGCGCGCGAGGTCGTGGGCGATGACCTCCGTGTCGCCGTCGGAGGTGAACGCGTGGCCCTCGGCGGCGAGTTCGTCGCGAATCTCGTCCGCATTGACGAGGTTGCCGTTGTGGCTCAGCGCGAGCGAGCCCGAGCGGAAGGAGACGGTGAACGGCTGCGCGCAGGCCTTGTCCACGCTGCCGGCGGTGGGGTAGCGGACGTGTCCGATACCGCTCGGCCCGTTCAACTGGTCGAGGTCCCCCTCCTCGAAGGCGTCGC
>CAYYSW010000120.1:0-7804 GCA_964474395.1 uncultured Halobacteriales archaeon | reverse complement strand
TTCGCGTCGTCCGGGCACTCGACGCTGACCTACCGGTAGGGGCGTTCGCTGACCGGCTCGCGGAGCGCCGGGAGGCCGCGGTCGGCGACGAGCGTCGAGAGCACCGCGGCGCTTGCGACGCCGTCTATCCACGGGCCGAAGCCCGGATGGATGTGCTTCCACGGCTCGCCCGCGAAGACGACGTCGCCGCCGCCCGCGCGCGCGGCGGCGATGCCCTCGTGGAGCGAGCCGAGCTTGACGCGCTCGACGCGTCCGCCGGCCGCCTCCACCCGCTCGTCGATGCGCCCGGAGGCGTTGGGCGTGGTGACGACTACCGGGTCGGGCACGTCGACGATACGGACGTAGTGCTCGGCGAGGACGGCGAGGACGGTGTCCTCGTGGACCACCTCGCCGTCGCCGTCGATGACGACGATGCGGTCGGCGTCGCCGTCGTGGGCGATGCCGATGCAGTCCCCGCGGTCGGCGACGAACGCCATGAGGTCCGTCAGCGTCTCGGGGGTCGGCTTCGAGGGTCGCCCGGGGAAGTGGCCGTCCACGTTGGCGTTGAGGGCGACGGCGTGTCCGCCCAGCGCCCGAAGCACCTGCGGGGTGGCGAGCGCCCCCATCCCGTTGCCACAGTCCACGACGACGGTCTGGCCGTCGAGGGCCGGCCCGTGGTCCCGGGCGTAGGCGACGACGGCGTCCCGGTAGTCGGGAAGCGGGTCGAGGCGGGTCGCCCCGCCCCACTCGTCCCACGCTGCCGACTGCCGGCTCTCGGCGACGCGCTCCTCGATGCGGCGTTCGGCCTCGCCGTCGTACTCCTCGCCGTCGACGAACAGTTTCAGGCCGTTGTCCTCCGGCGGGTTGTGACTCGCCGTGACCTGGATGCCGCGGCGGCCGCGGGAGGCGAACGCCAGCGTCGGGGTGGGGACGACCCCGACGCGACGGACGGTCGCGCCGGCGCTCTCGGCGCCGGCTTCGACGGCGGCGACGAGGGCGGGACCGGTCTCGCGGCCGTCGCGTCCGACGACGAGTTCCGTCGCGTCGGCCCCTGCTGCCCGTCCGACCGCGAGTGCGAGTTCGGGGGTGACCCGCTCGCGTGCGTCCCCGCGGATGCCCGCGGTGCCGAAGAGGTCCATACACCCATCGCTGTCCGGGAGGTACTTATCTGGTCTCCTATCGGGCGCGCCCCGCCCGCCTCAGAGTTCGACGCCGCTGGGGATGAGACTGTGACCCCGGAGCACCTCGCCGTCGTCGTCGTAGACGAGCAGCGTGGACTTGTCGTGGACGAGTCGCTCGCCGTCCTCGGTGACGACGACGACGCGGTAACAGCCCCCGCCGCCCTCGTCGTCCTCGCCGGTGGCCCGGGCGGTGTCGACGAGTTCCATGACGACGTCGGCGCCGACGTTCACCTCGAGGACGTAGTCGCCCGTGATGCGGTTGGTCACCGAGAAGACGCCCATGGCGTCGGAGGTCATCTCGTCCGTCCGGAGTCGGTAGGACACGTCGACCTGTGCGGCTTCGAGGAGCGACCCGGTCTCGTCGGTCAGGCGCTCCTCGAACGGCCCCGTCGGGCCGTCGAACTCGATGGTCACCGTCGGCTTCCCGTCTGCCCCCGACGCCTCGACATCGAGTGTGAAGTAGTCGCGCCTCATTCGTCCCGGGGTTGGGGGGCCAGGGGGATGAACGTGACGCCCCCGGCGAGCCGATATCGTTTTGTTCACCCGGTCACGGTCCTCATTATGCCCCTCGTCGACCCGGCGTATCGAAACGAGTTCGCCGTCCTCGCCACGTGGCTCTCCGCGCTCCTCCCGTGGTCGGTGTGGTGGTTCTCCGGGTCCCTCGGCGTCATCGAGGTGCGCTTCCCCCTCGTCGTCGCCCGGTTCGTCACGGACGCCCCCGACGCGATACGCACGCCGTACTTCTTCATGGACCTCAACGCACGGGCGGCGGGTGCCGGTGCGAGCGAACTCGGCTACGCCGCCGCCCTCGCCGGGGCGGCATGCTTCGCCGTCGCCCTCCTCGGGAGCGTGGTCCTCGCCGTCCGGGAGGAGGCCGTGGAGGCCCGCCTGCCCCGCTCGCCGGCGTCGATCCTCGGGGGACTGCTCGTCCTCTCGGGAGTCGTCTTCGCGGCGGCCACCTACCAGCTCTGGACCGCCCAGCGCGGTCTCACCGTCCCGCTGGGGGTCGGTTTCCAGCTCGGCTTCGGGCTGATACTACTTCTCGGAGAACAATCTCCATAGCGGATGAGTTTAAGTCGGATGAGTTACCAGTAGGGCTAGACGCCGGGCGCCGGCGACCATCACGATGGCACACAACGACACTCCGGGGGAACTTCGTCAGTGGCTCGTCCGCACCGCGGAGCATCTCCGCGGGTCGACCGTCGAACTGACGAACTACGACCCCACCGCTCACGACCCGCTGGTCACGACCGACGGCCTCGAGGACTTCGACGGGGAGGAGACCGACCGCTACTGGCTCGACGCGCCGTTCGCGTTCGCCTCCGTCACCTACGACCCCGAGACCGACGAACACCGCTACCGCGTCGTCGAACCGGCACTCGACGAACTGGAGCGCGACCTGCTCGATTCGCTCGCCGACGACGTCCGCGACCACCTCCTCTATCGGGCGGACGACTCCGGGGAGACACCTTCCGAGGACACCGACCCGGGGGAGGTGCTCCGCGAGGAGATGCGCGACCGGCTGGAGGAGTACGGCGTGGAGATCGACGTCGCGTCGTTCTACCGCCTGTACTACTACCTCGACCGCTCGTTCCGGGGCTACGGCCGCCTCGACCCGCTCATGCACGACCCGCACATCGAGGACATCTCGTGTGACGGCCCGGAGATGCCGGTGTACGTCTACCACGACGATTACACGGACATCGAGACGAGCGTCGTCTTCGAACCCGAGGAGCTCGACACGCTCGTCGTCCGCCTCGCCCAGCAGTCGGGCCGGCACGTCAGCGTCGGCGACCCCGTCGCAGCGGCGACGCTGCCCGACGGGTCGCGCGCCGAACTCGCCCTCGGCGAGGAGGTTACCCCCCACGGGTCGGCGTTCACCATCCGGAAGTACAGCGAGGAGCCGCTGACGCCCATCGACCTGCTGAACTTCGGCACGTACGACCTCGACGCGATGGCGTATCTCTGGCTCGCCATCGAGCACAACAAGAACCTCGTGTTCGCGGGCGGGACGGCGGCCGGCAAGACCACCTCGATGAACGCCATCTCGATGTTCATCCCGCCGCGCTCGAAGGTCATCACCATCGAGGACACGCGCGAACTCGCGCTCCACCACGACAACTGGCTCTCCTCGGTGACGAGACAGGGCCTCTCGACGGGGACGGACATCTCGATGTACGACCTCCTGCGGGCCGCACTCCGCCACCGCCCCGAGTACATCGTGGTGGGCGAGGTGCGTGGCGAGGAGGCAATCACGCTGTTCCAGGCGATGAACACGGGCCACACTACCCTCTCGACGATGCACGCCGACTCCGTCCGGACGGCCATCAACCGCCTGGAGAACAAGCCCATCGACGTGCCCCGCCAGATGGTCGAGTCCCTGGACCTGCTGGTCGTCCAGAAGCAGGTCCGCCTCGACGGCCAGCGGGTCCGCCGCGGCGAGACCATCGCCGAGATCGAGGGCATCGACCAGCGGACCGGCGAACTCGACTACGGGCGGGCGTTCGCGTGGAACGCCATGACCGACACCTTCGAACCCGGCAGCCGGACCGTCGCAGAGGAGATACGCGAGGAACGGGGCTGGTCGCAGTCCGACCTCCTCCGTGAACTCCAGCGTCGCCGCCGGTTCCTGGAGGCCCTCCGTGAACGCGGCGTCACCGACTACCGCCGTTTCACCGCGATGGTCAACCGCTACTACGCCAACCCGGACCGAACGCTCGAACACGTCGAGGGCGGGATGCTCGTCCCGGCGGACGACTGACCATGCTCGAACTCCTCGGGCTGGTCCCACTGCTCCTGTTCGTCGCACTCGCGCTCGTCGTCACGTTCGACGGCGACTCGTCGTCCCTCCGCTACCGCACCGACCGGTTCGCGATGGTGCTGTTCGGCGACGACCGGCGGCTTCCGCTGGTCAACCGCCGCGTCCTGCAGGCCGCACAGGTCTCCACGCCGCCTCGGCTCTACACCGCCCGGACGCGGCTGTACGCCACGGTCTACGGGATTCTCGGCGCCATCGTCGGCGTCTACGTCCCCATCGGAATCGGCGCCCTGCTCCAGTCGGGAACGGCCGGCGGCGAGAGCGGCCTCGCGGCCGTCGTCTCCCAGCCCCTCGGCGTCCGGAGCCCCGTCGGGCCGGTCGGCACCGACCTGAAGGTCGCGCTCGTGCTCCTCGTGTCCGCGTCGCTGTTCGCGGCGTACACCGCGGCGGCTGTCTACCTCTATCGGTACTACACCCCGCGGATGGCCGCGGCGAAGCGCCGCCGTCGCATCGAGTCGAGCATGACCCGGACCGTCGCGTTCGCCTACGCGCTCTCGCGTGGCGGCATGACGTTCCCCGAGGTGCTCCGGGCGCTCGCGCGCAACGAGGACGTCTTCGGTGAGGGCGCCTCGGAGTTCCGCGTCGCCGTCCGTGACATCGACCTGCTCGGGCGCGACATCACGACCACCATCCGGAAGGTGGCCATCCGCACCCCGAGCGACTCGTTCCAGGCGTTCTGTGAGAACCTCGCGAGTGTCCTCCAGAGCGGCCAGGACCTCCCGGAGTTCCTCAAGAGCCAGTACGAGCGCTACCGGGACGACGCCGCGGAGAAACAGGACGAGATGATCGAGCAACTCGCCACGGCGGCGGAGATGTACGTCACCGTCGCCGTCGCGGGGGTGTTGTTCATGATAACCATCCTCCTCGTCATCGGGCTGACGACGGGTGATACGCTCACCCTCATCCAGCTCGTCACCTACCTCGGCATCCCGGTCATCAACGTCGTGTTCGTCGCCTATCTCGCGGACCTGCTGGGCGACATCGGCGGCCAGCAGATACTCCGGAAGATCCGCGACGCGAAACGCATCGGCCCGATACCGACCGCCCGGTTCGCGCCCCGGGCGCTCACCGACGGCGGCACCGCGGCCCTCGACGACGCCACCGCCCGGATGCAGGCCAACCGCAGCCGACTGGCGGTCTACCGGTCGCTGGAGGAGGTCCGCCGGATGGCCCTCCGACCCGTCGACGCGCTGCTCGAACGCCCGATCCGCGTGTTCTACCTGACCGCCCCGGTCGCCATGGTGTATCTCGTGTACGCGCTCGTCCCGCCGCTGCTCGCCGGGGAGATCCCCGACGTGGCGGCCCTCGACGACGTCCTCGTGTTCACGTTCGTCTTCCTGCTCGGGACGTTCGGCCTGCTGTACGAGGCCAGCCAGCGCCGCCTCCGGCAACTGGAGGCGGCGCTGCCCGACCTCCTCGACCGGATGGCGAGCCTCAACGAGGCGGGGATGACCGTCGTCCAGAGTTTCGACCGCATCCGGACGTCGGACCTCGGCGCGATGAACCGCGAACTCGAACGCATCTGGCTCGATATCCAGTGGGGCGCCACCGTCACGATGGCCCTCCAGCGCTTCGAGCGCCGGGTCCGGACACCCTCGGTCACCCGGCTGGTGACCCTCGTGACGAGTTCGATGCGCGCATCGAGCGACGTCGGGCCCGTCCTCCGCATCGCCGCGAGCGAGGCGCGCGCCGAACGGCGCTTCCAGCGCACGCGCCGACAGGAGATGTCGACGTACCTCATCGCCATCTACATCTCCTTTCTCGTGTTCCTCGTCGTCATCGTCACGATGGACGCCTTCTTCATCCCGAAGCTGGTCGAGGCGACCAGCGGGCTGGAGGCCGACGCCGGCGCCGGTGTCGGTGGGTTCATGAGCCTCTCGTCGGCGGCCGTCGCCAGCTACCGACTGACGTTCTTCCACGCCGCGCTCCTACAGGCGGCGTTCTCGGGCATCATCGGCGGGCAGATGAGCGACGGGTCGCTCAAGTCGGGCGTGAAACACTCCGCTATCATGGTCGCCGTGACCTACGCGGTGTTCGAAGTCGCCCAGCTCCTCCTCTGAGGGGAGTCGCCGGGACGACACCCCTCGCGTCCGCGTATCCCGGTCCACCGGCTCACCGCCTCCTGCGTTCTCACTCCGCCTTCCGCGCCACGGAAACGTAGAACGTCCCCTCGTTGTAGTACGTCGTCGTCACGTCGTCGAACACCGCTTCGAGCGTCGCGGGCACGTCCCGGTCGGGGTACCAGTTCGTCGCCCACGCCGAGACGCGGTTTACCACGGGGTTGAGCAGTCGGAGCGGGCCGGACTGGGCGGGCTGGGCGTCGAGAACGACGAACCGCCCCCCGGGTCGGAGCGTCCGATACACCGATTCGAGCGCCCGCTCGTGGTCGGGCATCGCCGAGACCGACAGTGAGGCGTACGCCGCGTCGAGGCGTCCCTCGCGGAAGGGGAGGCGGGCCGCGTCCCCGCGGACGACCGCCACGCTCGCGGGGCCGAGTCGTTCCTCGGCCACCCGCTCGCGGGCGGCCCGAACCATCCCCGGCGCGAGGTCCACCGCGAGGACGGTCCCCGACGCCCCGACGCCGTCGGCGAGGCGGGCGAGGTTCACGCCCGTCCCGCAGGCGAGGTCGAGGACCGTCTCGCCGTCGGCGAGCCCGAGGCGGTCGGTCGATTCCTCGCGCAGTTCGCGTTCGCGCCCGGCGAACATGACCTGCGAGAGCCCCCAGAACAGGCGGGGGTGGCGGCTCCACCAGTCGTAGACCCGCATCGCGCGGGAACGGTCGCCGGTCATCGTCCGTGGAGTACGCGGGGGCGCCCCCTGTGGCTGGCGGTCCGCGGCGGAGGACAACCCTAAATCGCCGTGTCACCTACCTGGAGTATGAACACGGACGTCTCGACACGACGGCTCCGGGTGCTCACCCTCGTCTCTCTGGCCGTCGGCGTCGGTACGTTCCTCGCCCTCCTCGCCATGGGGATGTTCCCGACGCTGGCGTTCGCGTTCGGCGCGCTGGCCGGCCTGTTCGCGTTGGTGGTCATCCCGCTGGTGGTCATCGCGAACGAGGTGGGGTCGAAGGCCGACGACCACGAGGAGATAGAGCGGCGGGTCGCCGCCGGCCTCGGCCTCTCGAAGGCGGAGTTCGACGCCTCCTTCGAGGACGGCGGCCGGCGCGGCCGCTCCGCCGAGTTCGACGAGTTCAAAGACGAGAGAGAGAACTGAGCACGAAGCGCCTGCGCGTCCGCTCAGAGGTCGAACAGCTCGGCGGCCTGTTCCATGTCCTTGTCCCCCCGCCCGGAGAGGTTGACGACGATGGTGTCGTGGTCGCCCGACTCCGCGAGGTCCGCCGCCAGCGCCACGGCGTGACTCGACTCCAGCGCCGGGATGATACCCTCCGTCTCGCTGAGCGTGCGGAACGCCGCAAGCGCCTCGTCGTCGGTCACGGCGCGGTACTCACAGCGTCCGACCGCCCGGAACATGGCGTGTTCGGGGCCGACGCCAGGGTAGTCCAGCCCGGCCGAGACGGAGTGGACCTCCACGTCGTCGTCGATGACGCGGGTGCGCATCCCGTGGATGGTGCCGTCCTTGCCGGCGGCGAGCGGTGCGGCGTGACGCTTGGAGTCGCCACCCTCGCCGCCGCCCTCCGCGCCGTAGAACGCCACGGGGTCGTCTCGGAAGGCGTGAAACAGGCCGATGGCGTTCGACCCGCCGCCGACGCAGGCCACACAGGCGTCGGGCAGGTCGCCGGTCTCCTCCCTGACCTGCTCTCTCGCCTCCCGCCCGATGACGCTCTGGAACTCCCGGACCATCCGGGGGAAGGGGTCCGGGCCGA
>CAYYSW010000119.1:0-7835 GCA_964474395.1 uncultured Halobacteriales archaeon | reverse complement strand
AATCTCGCTCGAGGCGCCGTAGGGAAGGTTCGATATGCACGCCGTGAACTCGGGAAGCTCGACCGTTAGGGCGTCTCCCTCGACGACCGTCAGGCGGCCCTGGGCCACCTCGGCGGCGAACTCCTCGCGGAGGAACGCCGCGAGACGCGGGTCCCGTTCGACGACGGTGACGCGCCCGCCGGCGTCCGCGACGTGCGCGAGGAGACGGTCGGTCAGCGGGCCGGCGCCCCCGCCGACTTCGAGGACGTGGCTCAGGTCGGTCCCCTCGGGGAGGTAGCCCGGCAACCGGTCGAGCACTCGGTCGTCGACGAGGAAGTGCTGGTCGTAGTCGGGGTTCCCGCGGACGCCCGCCCGAGAGACGAGGGCGTCGGGGTCACGTTCGCCAGGCGTTGGTGGCGACGTCGTCATTGCCGGCCGTACACGGTCGAAACGGAAAAGGCGATACATCCGTCCCGAGGGTGGACACGGGGCGGAGAGCGGCCCGCTCAGCGGACGAACGAGCGGTACTTCAGGTCCTCCTCGCGGAGTTCCTCCATGATGCGCTCGACGAGCACCTCCTTCGGGTCGTGGAGCCCCGAGACGCGCTCTTCCAGTTCCTCGAAGCTCTCGAAGGGCTTGCGCTTCCGTTCCTCGAGGATGCCGTTGCGCAGTTTCTTCCCGATGCCCGGCAGGAGGTTCAACTGGTGGAGGCGCAGCGTGATGGGCTGGGCGTCGTTGTAGTGGTCGACGAAGCGCCGCTCGTCGGCGTCGACGATCTCCTTGACGGCGTACTCGAGTTCCGAGCGTGCGCCCCCCGAGACGTCCTCGAAGGAGGTCTCGCGGACCCTCTCGATGGCCTCGTCGTCGAGCGAGAACCGGTCGCCGATGGAGAGGTCCGCGTCCTCGGCGAGGACACACTCGTAGAGACCGAAGTCCTCGACGCCGAGTGCGTGAACCAGTGCCGGCTTCTGGTACTGTGGGCGGTCGTCGTCGGCGCGTCCGTGAGGGAGGTAGTCCAGGACGACGGCGACCGCATCGCTGTCGGCGGATGACATATGTGTCCGAACGGGGAGGAGGTATTTAAGGGTACTTCGAGTCGGGGCGCTGTCAGACGTACTTCGAGACGACGTTCAGCACGTCGTCGAGTTCGTCGCCCGACAGCGAGTAGCGCTCCTGTGCGAAGACGGCCCGGAGCTCGTCGCGGTTCCGGGGCAGGAGGTCGGCGATCTTGTGGGCCGTCGCCTCGGTTATCTTCTCGTGTTCGGCCAGCTCCTCGACGAGGGCGCGGGAGTCCTCCGCCGAGAGTTCCGCGAAGCGGTTGACGTGCTCGATGGCGCGCGCGAGTTCATAGCGCATCTCGCGGTCCTCGTCGGCCGCGCGCTCGGCCTCGATGTCCGCGAGGAGCTCTTTCGCCTCGGAGACGGTGAGGTACTCCTCGTCGAGTTTCTCTTTGAATATCGTCATGTGGCCTACTTCTGGCGGCGGAGGTGGGCGGCACGCGAGAGCAGGACCTTGTCCTTGCCGCCGTCGTTGATCTGGACCTTGAACGCGCGGCCCTGCTTGCCGACGACGGTGCCGGTGTGGCCGTTGAACCGCGGGTGGAAGCGCCCTTCGTGGGTGCTGGGGTCGATCTTCAGGTGGACCTTCTCGCCCTCCTCGTACTCCTGGACGGCGCGCTGGGGCGGCGAGGTCCCTCGCTCGCGGGGGTCGTTCGAGAGCTTCTCACGGGTGCTGTGGTAGGGGCCCTTGGAACTCGGCATTTGCCGTACGTTCCGCCGACGGCGACATAAATGGCACGTTCCTAGCTCAGCCGGACCAGCGAGAGCGTCCCGTCGTAGAACCCCGTCGCGTAGGCCGCACCGCCCGCGACGGCCGGTCCCTGCTGGAGGCGGGTGGTCCTGTCCCCGTCCTCGCCCCCATCCCCGCCGCCGACCCGCTCACCGGTAGCGGCGTCGTAGACGCGAACGCCCGACGAGGAGGTGGTAAACACGTGTCCGTCCCCGATGGCGACGGCGGCGTCGTGGCTCGTCGCGACGCCCGCCACCCGCCAACAGGGGGTCCCGTCGGCGGCGTGGAGGGCGAGCAGTCCCGAGAAGGCGGTCTCCGACATGCCGCGCACCGGGACGTAGAGGTGTGCGCCGTCGGTCGCCAGCGTCCGCGCGCGGCCGTCGAGCGAGCGGCGCCACCGTTCGGCGCCCGTCTCGGCGTCGAGCGCGTGGACTGTTCCCGCCTCGGACGTCGCGTAGACCGTTCCACCTGCCACCGGCACCTCCGAGCGGACCCGCCCGTCGGTCTTGACCCGCCAGCGCCGGTCGCCCGTCGCGGCGTCGAGGGCGTGGACGTACGTGTCGTCGTCACCCGCGTAGACGGTCCCGTCCACGACCGAGGGCGTGGCCCGCGATTCGAGACCGGTCGCGTGCGACCAGCGGACGCTCCCGTCCGAGAGGTTGAGGGCGTACAGCGAGAGGCCGAGCGGGACGTACGCCACCCCGTCGGCGACGACGGGGCTCCCGGCGAAGAGGTCGGCGCTCCCGTCGAGGGCGCGCCAGCGCCGGTCGCCCGTCGCGGCGTCGAGGGCCACCGCCCCGCGCCCGGTGAGGAAGACGACGACGCCCCCGCCGACGGCGGGCGACCCCCGGACGTCGGGGAGGGCGTCCTCCCAGAGGACGTCGCCAGTCGCCGTCTCGACGGCGACGACCCGCTCGTCGAGGTCGCTGGTGTAGGCCGTCCCGTCGGCCACCGCCGGCGTCGTCGTCCCGCTGTAGCCGCCGAGGGTCGCAGCCCAGTCGACCGACAGGGACTCGGCGGGCGTCTCGCCCGCCGGCACGACCCCGGTGTTCGCTACGCCGCCGCCGCGGGTCGTCCACCCCGGCGACCCCTCGGCGGTGGGGCGATACGCCGGGCAGTCAGTGGACCGGCCTGTGTCGCCCGATTCGCCGCCGTCGCTCGACCCGCACCCCGCGAGCCCCGCGAGGCCGGCCGCGCTCGCCGCGAGGAAGGCACGGCGCCTCATGCGTACCGCCGCACCCCCTCGGTCGCGACGGTCGCGTACAGCGCGTCGTCGGTGACGGCCGTCGTCGCGAACGGCCGCCTCGTGTAGGGGCTGTTGTAGTACTCCGTCGCCGCTTCCGCGAGGGTTCCGCCCCAGAGTCGCTCGCCGGTCGCCGCGTCGACGGCGCCCCCGCGGAGGAACACCGACTCCCCGCCGACGGCGGGCCGCCCGAGGAACGGGACGTCCGTCGCCCACTGCGTCGCGTCCTCGACCGCCCGGTTGACGACGCGCCACGCCTCCTCGCCGGTCGCCGCGTCGAGGGCGTAGAGGTTCTTCGAGGGGACGTACACCCGCTCGCTGTCGGTCGCCGGCGGTCCGGTCGAGTCGAACCCGGAGACGAAGCGCCACGCCTCCTCGCCGGTGGCAGCCTCCACGGCGCGTACCTCCCGACCGGCGGTGACGTAGGCCGTCCCATCCGCGACGACGGGGGGGTTCGGGACGCCGCGGGCGTCGAACCCGTAGCGCCAGCGCTCCTCGCCGGCGTGGTCGTACGCGAGGAGCGTACAGCGTTCGATTCCCGACAGCCGCTCGGTCCGTTCGGCGACGGCGACGTAGACGCCTTCGTCGTTGGCCGCCGGCCCCGCGCCACACCGGAACGGCGACGCGCCGACGAGGCCGAAGTGCCGGTGGTGCTCGACGCTCCAGCACCGCTTGCCGGCCGGGTCGAACGCGGCGAGTCGCCCGGATCCGTCGGTGACGTACGCGCGGTCGCCGACCGCGATCGGGGTTCGGACGGGGCCGCCGAGCGACGCCGTCCACCGGCGCGACCCGTCGTCGGGGGCGACGGCGTGGAGCGTCCCCCCGCGGTCCCCGACGAGGACCCGCTTTCCGTGGAGGAGGGGAGCGCCGCCGGCGCCGACGGGGAAGCCGTACCGCCACCGGACCGCCCCCGACGCCGGGTCGAGGGCGAGGAGGTGTCCGCCCTTCGCCCGGTCCTCCTCGTCCTCGTGTCCGTACGGCCGGTCGAGGCCGGTCCCCACGTAGACGGCATCGCTCCCGACGACGGGTGGACTCCACGTCGTGGGGTAGCGGACCCCGTCGTGGCTCAGGTTGGGGCTCGCCCACTCGAACGTCGCGCTGCCGGGGTCGGCCGGCGAGTGTGCGGTGTTGCCCGGGTCGTAGCCCGCGCTCGGCCACGCGACGGTCGGGGACTGTGCGTCGAAGGAGGGCGACGGGCAGGCCGGACCGGAGCCACACCCGGCGAGGCCGGCGGTCGCGCCGGTGGCGGTCGCCGCGAGGAAGCGTCGGCGATTCATGGAGGGATACTTGACCGTTCCCCCGTCGTGATAGAAGTCTTGTGGAAGACCGGGGGGGCCCGCGGCGGGGGCCCGACCTCAGAAGACGCCCATGTCCGTCAGGCGCTCGGGGAGGTAGGTGTCGGTGACGAAATCGAGGCCGCGAGAGGCGAGCGCCTGCTGTTCGGCCTTCTTCCCGATGTCGAGCTGGAGCTCTATCTGCTCGCGCCAGTAGTCGGTCTGGAAGCGTGGGTCCTCCAGTTCGCTCTGGAGGGCGTTGACGTCCGAGTCGCTGAGGGGGTCCGTCGGCAGGTCGTACTCCACGATGTCGGAGGGCTGGATGCCGATGAACTGTGCTTCGGGCGTCGCGAGGTACTCGGAGAGATGTGCGCTCTTGATGGACCCGTAGGCGACGGAGCCGAAGATGCGGTACGACCACGGGTCGCCGTCGGTGAACACCGTCACGGGCAGGTCGAGTTCGTCGTGCAGGCGCTTGGTGATGCGTCGGGTCGCCCGGGCGGGCTGGCCCTTCAGGTGGACGACGATGACGTTGTACTCCTCGTCGAAGCCGTTCTCGACGAGTCGGTCGCGCATCCCCCCCGTCTCGACACAGAGGACGAAGTCGGCGTCGTGGTCGAGGAACTCGATGGTGTCGGGGTTGTTGGGGATCTGGTAGCCACCCTCGCCGACGTCGTTCTGGCAGTGAATCTCGCGTTCGCCCCGGCGGGTCTGCTCGCGGAGGTAGAGCGGCCCCATCAGCGTCGCGCCCGACTCCTCGGGCCGCATGTGGAAGTCCTCGCGGGTGACCTCCGAGACGATTTCGAGGTCCTCCACGAGCTGGTTGGACTCGTCCTGGTCGTTGAACTGCGCGGCGTCCAAGTCCCACGACTCGCTGAGGTAGTACAGCTCACGGAGGGTCGAGGAGCGCCCCTCGTTCAGCTGGTTCTGGAGGAAGTCGATGACGTAGATGGCCTTCAGGAGCTTCTGTGCGCCGGCGACGGAGTTGGCCGACCGCGTCGAGTGGCGGTCGCCGTACACCCACACCCCCTGTTCCTCGTCGTACTCGATGTTGCTCTTCGTCCGGGTGGGGACCTGCATCGATGGCACCTCCCCGCCGGCGAACTGGTCGTAGAACTCGGCCGCGAGGTCGATGAGCCGCTCGCGGGCGAGTTCGTCCTGTCGTGGTGTGTCGCTGTCCGAACTCATTGTGCGTTGACCGTCAGTTTCTCGTCTTCGATGCCCTCGACCTGGATGTCGAAGGTGGCCTCCTCGCCGACGTCGTACTCGAGGAGCGCCTGTTCGCCGCTGCCCACGCTCGGGGCCCACTTGACGAACCACTCGCCGTCCATCTCGACGACCTGCGCCCCGTCGGCGTCCTCGCCGCCGTCGGTCTCCGTCCCATCGGCGGCCACGTGTCGTGTAGTGACCGTCCCCGGGTCCTCGCTGACGATGTCCGTCACGTCGAGGTCCGCGACCGTATCGGAGTGGTTGGCGACGACCAGCCTGACCGTTCCGTCCTCGACTTGCCGTTCGACGAGGACGTTGTTCATGATGCGCGCCAGCGAGTCCTCGACGTTCAGTTCCTCGCGGCCGGTGACCTCCGAGAGCTTCTCGGCCATTCGTGGGAGGATGTCCGCGATGACGTCCTGCTTGCGCCGGCGTTTCTCCAGCGAGCGGCGCTTCTTCAGGTAGCGTTTGAGGTCGCGGGCGGCCTCACGGAGCGCGAGTTCTATCTCGTCTTCGATGGCCGGGACGTTCGCGATGGCGTCTTTCGACTCGCTGGTGAAGGGGACGTTCGTCGAGGCGACGTGGACCATCAGCACGGCGGGGCCGTTGGGCATCCCGCTGCCCCCGGGCTGGTCGAGGCCGTAGTTACGCCAGTTGATGGTCTTGATGACGTCCGTCGTCGCACAGGCGCCGCGCTGGTAGACCAGCGGGACGCGGTTGGCGAAGCGCAGGACCCCGACCTCCCCCTCCGAGGGCAGGTCGCCGCCGTAGGCGATGCCCGCCTCGACGATGAACGGGTCGCCGCCGTGGACCTCCGCGTCGCGGGTGGCCGTCGCGTAGAAGTCGGCGTCGTACTCCTTGCGGAGGCCCGCCTCCAGCAGTTCGGGCGTAATCGGCGCGAGGCAGTCCGTCGGCGGCGCGAGGATGTCCGTCTCGCGCATCGCCTCCAGCAGTTCGCTCGCGGTGTCGCGGTCCCCGGCCACCTCGGAGACCTTCGGCACCTCGTCGGGGACCGACCGGCAGTTCGCCCAGACGACCTCGACGACGTTCTCCTGAGCGGTCTCGCCGAAGCTCACGTCGTCGCGCTCTTTCGTCCGCTCGGCGGCGCGGGCGACGTACTCCGAGAGGGTACGGCGGGTCACCCGGTCGCGCCGGTCACCGCTCCCCTCGAACTGCGTGGCGACCCGCCGGGCGAGCGCCTCGACCGCCGCGTCGTCCTTCCGGCTCGTGGTAGCCTCGTCGACGAGGCGATAGAGGTCGGCCACGCGGTCCGCGGTTATCTCTTCCCAGGCAGCCTCGACCGCGTTCTCGCGGACCGAGGTCCCGAACGTCTTGCCCGTCTCCGCGCCGACGTCCTCGGCGGCCGCGGCGACGAGTTCGACGAGTTCGTGGTGGGCGATTCGCTCGCGTTCGGCCACGGCGTCGGCGACCCTGTCGGCGAACGCCTCCGTCGCGTCGGCGCCCTTCCCGTTGACGGCCTCGACGACGGCCGCGTGGACGTCCGCGTCGTCGTGCGACCCCGGGGGCTGCCACGCCACCTCGCGACCGAAGTGCCGGTCGCGGAAGGCGCTCACGACGCTCTCGGCGGTCTTCTGGCCGACGCGGGTGAACTCCGACTGGAGGAACCCCGAGACGGAGTAGGAGTCCGTCGCGCCGAGCATCTTGATGAGCGTCCCGAGTTCGACGCCGTGGGGGTGGGGTCGGATCTCGGTCGTCTCGGCGGGCAGCTGGTCGGTAGCCCGTTCGAACTTCAGGTGGCCGGAGGGCTCGCGGAACTCCAGGCGGGCGTGCGGGTTGACGACGGCCGTGTGCTTGATGTAGTCGTGGAGCTGCTGGCGGGCGCGCATGTTCGCCTCCATCTCCAGTTCGATGCGCGTCCCGTGGGGGCGCTCCCACGTCGTGGTGTCGTCGACGGATATCTCCGGTTCGTTGGTGTCCGTGTCGATGATGAGCTCGAAGTACTGGGCCTCGCTGTCGCCCTGCGTCTTGCTCGTTATCTTCGCGGGTTTCCCGCTGGTGAGCTGCGAGTAGAGCACCGCGGCGGAGATACCGATACCCTGCTGGCCACGGGACTGCTCGCGGGCGTGGAACCGCGACCCGTAGAGGAGCTTCCCGAACACCTTCGGCAACTGCTCTTTCGTGATGCCCGGGCCGTTGTCCTCGATGACGAGGCGGTAGTAGTCGCCGGCCTCCTCGATCTCGACGTAGATATCCGGGAGGATGCCGGCTTCCTCGGTGGCGTCGAGGGCGTTGTCTACGGCCTCCTTGACGGCCGTGACCAGCCCCCGGGCGCCCGAGTCGAACCCGAGCATGTGCTTGTTCTTCTCGAAGAACTCGGCGAT
>CAYYSW010000118.1:0-7870 GCA_964474395.1 uncultured Halobacteriales archaeon | reverse complement strand
GCGTCATCGCCCGATAGAACGTAGGGTCGAACGGCCGCCCGAACGTCAGTGGGACGATTACCGCTAGCGCAGTCATCGCGAGCACACCCAGGACGTACGGCTGTTCGAGGCGGTCGATGAGCCGCTGGGTCGGCGCGCGCTCGCTCTGGGCGTCCTCGACCATGTGGATGAGGCGAGCGATGGCCGACTCGTGGGCCTGCCGGGTCACCGAGACCTCCAAGCTCCCGCTTTCGTTGATCGTCCCCCCGAACACCTCGTCGCCGGGCTCTTTCGGGACGGGGACGGACTCACCTGTGAGCGATGCCTGGTCGACCGTGCTCTCACCGGACGTGACGATACCGTCGAGGGGAATCCGGTCTCCGGGCCGGACGACGAACACGTCGTCGATGTTCACCTCGTCGATCGGGACGGTGACCTCCCCGCCGTCTCGCAGTACCCGTGCCTCGTCGGGGCGCATTTCGACGAGCGCCCTGATCGCGCGACGTGACCGGCCGATGGCGTAGTGCTGGAGCGTATTCGACAGGGAGAACAGGAACAGGAGCATCGCCCCCTCGAACGGCGCACCGATCGAGAGCGCTCCGAGGGCGGCGGCGATCATCAACAGGTCGATGTCGACGGCGCGATGGCGAAGGGTCTCGATACCGCCCTTGAGGCCGTACCAGCCGCCGAAGACGTACGCCATCCCGTATCCCACCGACCCGACGAGCGGGGGCCCGTCGAACCATCCCGTGGCCAGTCCGACTACCATCCCGACGAGCGTGAGCGCGACGAACAGTGCCTCGGTCCGGAGGTCCGACCCGGGTCGGGGACGCGCAGCGTCCGAGTCCTCCTCCGTCTCCGGGTCTGTCCGGAGCGAGACGCGGTGTTCACGGATCACCCGTTCGAGTTCGGCTTCCGAGGTGATGCGCTCGTCGAAGACGATGCGGACCGATCCGGTTCGAAACGAGACCTCGGCGTCGTGGACGCCGGGCGTGTCGGTGAGTCGCGTCTCCAGAGCCAGCGCTCCCGATTCGCCCCGTCCACCGCGCCGTTCGACCGCCACCCTGAGTGTCGATCGGGGGGGCGACTCCGGAGTCGTCACGGTCTGACGTTCGTCTGCAGAGACTTGACATCACGCCCCGTTCCGTTCCGTTCCACAATCGACGGCGTTCCACGCCGACCGCCAGCATCAGGAGTCGAACCGGGACGCAGACTCGCCACGTGGCCGGTGGCCGGCGCGATGAGCGAGCGACAGTCGCCCAGTGGCACGTGCAGGTCCCTCGCACGGGCTGGATCGACGTTCCCCACGCTCGTTCACCCCGCCATCTCTCGTGGGTACGGCCGTCTCCTCTCCTGTACTCCAACGCAGGGCGTCTGTCGAGTGTCCGTCAGGTGGGGTGGGAGCTGTTTGCGATGGGTCCGACAGTCGACGAACTCCTTCTCCGTCAGCCGCTCTGTGTTCGATTTCGGAACGATCACCAAACTGCGATCAGGGTCTAATTCGTCCGGCTCGATCAAGGAACAGGACTTCGCGGTGTTCGGGCGGTCGTCTTTCATGAGTGGTCCACCAGCCCGAAAAGTGCACGACGCAACGGGATTCGCTCAGTGCGTGGGACCGGATTTGAACCGGCGGACTCCTACGAGACAGCGTCCTAAGCGCTGCGCCGTTTCCTGGCTTGGCTACCCACGCGCGACCCAACCTACCGCGAACCGGCAAAAGAACCTGTCGTTACTTCCCGACGACTTCCGGGCCGCGGCGAGGGCTTATGTACGGGCCGGAACAACCGCGTTCCATGTACCGCGCCAGCGACCAGGTCGAGAACGAGCAGTGGCTCGCCGACCTCGACCGGGCGGCCGACCGCCTCGAACTGGCGTCCTCCGCGCGCTCGCGAGCGGTCGACCTCTTCCTCTCGACGGTCCCCGAATCCGAACGCTCGAAGAAGCCCTCCCTCGCCGCCAGCCTCTACGTCGGCGCGCTCATCGAGGGCGACCGGCGCTCGCAGAGCGACGTCGCCGACGCCGTCGGCGTCTCGCGACTCTCCGTCCAGCAACGCTGGAAGGAACTCATCGAAGAGGCGGGGCTGAAGAAACCCGGCTGGTAGCGACCCGTCCCTCAGACAGGGTCATGCTTTGACAGTACCTACCGTGATGGATGGGTTCACGTCACTCACCCACCACGTCCGAGGCCAACGTCGACGTCATCCGCCGCTTCACCGAGGAGGTCTGGAACGGCCAGATGTACGACCGGCTCCCGGAACTCGTCCACTCCGAGTACGTCCTCTACGACCCGGCGGTTCCCGACCCCATCCGGGGCCGCGAGGAACTGGAGCGCCACGTCCGCGGCGCACGGCGGGGGTTCCCCGACCTCCACGTCGAACCGCGCCTCGCGCTCGGCGAGGGCGACACGGTCCTGGCACACTACACGGTGACCGGAACGTTCGACGGGACGTACGGGCCGCTCTCGCCTACGGGTCGGCGTCTCGCCCTGGACGGGACCGCAGTCGTCCGGTTCGAGGACGGGAAGATACGCGAGGAGCGCCTCTACTACGACACGGCGGACTTCCGGAAGCAACTCGGGGTGACCGGGGTGGGGCTACTGAGACAGCTGCCCGGCATCGCCCGGTCGACGCTCTCGAACGTCCGAGGCCGCTGGCGCGCGACGGGACGCTGAGCGGTCGAACGGTCAGTTTCCGCCGGGCGACGGTCGACCCGTCGCCTCGGGGGTGAGGTTGCCGTGTTCGTCTATCTCGCCGCGGGTGATGCGCGTCGAGGAGATGCGCTCGCCGTCCTCGGCGGGGACGTGCTCGACGACGACGATCTCGAGGGGATCGAGACCACGCTCCTCCCGGTGGTCGTTGACCCGTCGTGCGCCCTCGACGGTCTCGGGCGAGACGACGAGGTAGTCGAACTCCGGTTCGGTAGCGATACCGGTCGGTTCGTCCAGCCGGCGGACCTCGAACTCGCGGTCGTGGTTGGCGGCGATGCGGGCCAGTTCCGTCCGCAACCGGTCACGGCGCGTCTCGAAGGGTTCGACGGCGCGTTCCTCGGTCCGGGTCCTGGGTGCGAGTTCGTCGCTGGTCAGTCCGACCGTGACGTCCCCGAGTTCGAACGCTCGCTCGAACAGTGCCCGATGACCGTCGTGCACCGGGTCGAACGTCCCCCCGAGCGCGACTTGCATACTCGGGACACGGCGGCCCGTGGCTTATGCCTTCGGCTCTCAGTCGTCGTCGGATTCGGCCGCGTTCTCGACCGCCCGCTCGACCGTGATGTTGACCGGCTGGTCGTCGCTCGTCCGGTCGGCGAGTCGGTCGTCGAGGTTGAACACGGTGTTCAGTTCCGTCTGTACCTCCTCGGCGATGTCGTGGACGAGGTCGCCCGGCGGGATGGCGACGTACTCGTAGGGGTTGTTCCCGGCGCCGCTGGACTCGCGCTTGCTCCGGGTGACCTTCCCCTCGCTGTTCAGTTCCGCGAGGGCCTCGCGGACCGTACTCGGGTAGAGGCCGGTCCCCTCGGCGATCTCGTTGCTGGTCGCTGCGGGATGCTCTCGCAGGAAGATGTAGATCCGAGCACGGGTCTCGGTGTCGAGGACCCACGCGAGCAGCTCCACGAGACTCTCGTCCAGCGTCTCGACTGCACGGTCTGCCTCCTCTCCGAGTCGGTCACGGACCGACCCCTCGTCCGGCCGCTCGGCGTCCTCACCGAGGTCGTCGGCTGTATCATCCGTGGACATGAGCTAGTAGTAGCCGAAGCCAAGGATTTGTCAAACAAAAACCCTTGCTTCGCGGCGGTCCTGAGTGGCACGGACAGAGCGGCAGGCACGTACTGACGGCAGAATCAGGCGGTCGAACGTTCGGGCACCCACGGGGGCGAGAGCCGGGGATAGCCGGCCGTTCGCGGTCATGCGGAGTCCGAGAGCAGGGTGACGGACCCCGACCCACGTATCTCGACGACGTAGTCCAGATACGAGAACCGGATGAGCCTGACGGTCCCGGTGTCCCCGGAGTGGCGCAGCAACGCGACGACGGCGTCCCAGTCGACGACGTGGCCGATCGGGGGGGTCAGTTCGAGCGGTGAGGAGTCAAGTTCCTTCGCGAGGAGTTCGGTGACGACGTACAACGGGTCGGCGTCTTCGGGAGCGAACTCCGCCGACCGGACCGGCGAACGGACGTCGCCTTCGGACGCCCGCCCGTCGTCGTTCTGACCCATCTCGTAGGAGGATGTCGTAGCGGGTGTTAAATTTATCCACCTCCTTCTGGTGAGAAGCGCACTGGTCCGTGCCCCGTGCGGTCTCCGGCGGCGCAAGGTATAATTACACATAGTGAATATAGATAAATTATCTGTGCGGGTACCGGTCGAATGCGTCACGTTTGCCCCTCTCCTCGTACAGCGACCGAGCCCTCTTCGGTCTGAGACCCACCATGGGAGAACACGACACGACACTCACGGACACCGACCTCATGACGGACTCTGTCGAGAGCGACCGTGTGCTGCGGGCGATGGCCGACGAGCGCCGCCGGGCGGCGCTCACCCACCTTGCCGAAGCCGACGGGCCGGTGAGCGTCGACGAACTGGCCGGCCGGCTCGCCGACGGCATCGGCCCCCGGGACGAGGCGACCGGCGACCGGCACGAACGAGTCGCGACCGAACTCGTCCACTGTCACCTGCCCGTCCTCGAGTACGCCTCGCTCGTCACCTACGACCCGGAGACCAACCTCGCCGAGACGGACGTCGAGGCCGACGCCGTCGAGGAGGTACTCTCGCTGCTCCCACCCTGAGCCGGGAGAACGGCGCGCCCGTGCGGGGGTCCACGGCCTCCGACGCCCGGCGGTCCGCCGGCTTCGGGACCGGTTCAGAGCCGTAGGTAGTCACAGAGCGCGTCGAGTCCCCCTTCGCGGCGGAGGCGGCGCTGGGTATCGGTGCCGCTCTCGGCGTCGTACACCTCCCGGATGCAGTCCACGCCGAGGCGGTCGGCCTCCCGGTCGACGACGGTCCCGAGGTCGACCGTGTCCTCGCACTCGCGGTCGATGAACGACGCCTCGCGGCCCCACCGCATCGCCCGCCACTTGTTCTCGTCCAACGTCTCCCGTCGGTGGGCGTCGGTGTTCCGGCCGGCCCACGGCTCCGAGCAGTCCTCGTAGCGTTCCGCGTGGTCGACGACGAGCGCGTGGACGTACTCGACGAACGCGAGCACCCGGTCGGGGTCGGTCTGTGCGTCGGGCGTCCGCACCTCGACGGTGCCGTGGCCGGTGTGGGGCCGAACGTCGTACCACAGCTCCCCGCGGTCGCTGATGGAGTCCGTCTCGACCATCAGGCGTTCGAGGCGCAGATAGTCCTCGAAGGAGGTGAACGCCGTCGGCATCCCCGTGTTGGGCAACCCCTCGAATATCTTCGCGCGGGCCGAGGCCAGCCCCGTGTCGAAGCCGTTCCAGAACGGCGAGTTCGCCGACAGCGCGAGCAGCGGTGCGAGGTGCCAGCGCAGTTCGTTCGCCACCCACGTCGCCTTCTCGGCGTCGTCGACGCCGACGTGGACGTGGAGGCCGGCGGTCGTGTTGCGATGCTGTGGGTACTGGATGCGCTCCAGTTGGGTGCGGTAGCGGGGCTTCTCCGCGTGGTCGAGTTCCCGCCACTTCGCGGCCGGGTGGAGGCCGGCGGCGGCGATGCCGAAGCCGTGGGATTCGGCGTGCTCGACGAGCGCCGCCCGGACGTCGAGCAGTGCGTCGCGGGCGTCACCCGGTCGCTCGATGGTCGGCGTCTGGGTCTCGATGACACATTTGAACAGTTCGTGGTCGAGTCGGTCGGCCAGCAGGTCCGGCGGGTCCGACTCGTAGACGAGTTCGTCCGTGCCGGCGGTGGGGCGACCCTTCGAGTCGACGACGAAGAACTCCTCCTCGATGCCGAGCGTCCCCATCCGGTCGAACGCGTCGGCGGACCCCAGTTCCATACGCTCCGTGCCCTTCCCTCGGAGTAAACACTTCCCCTCTGATCGCGTCGCGGCTCACCCGACACCCCCCGATGGACACGGACCGATGTTCGGTTCGTCCGTCGTGGGGACCCGTTCGTTCGATAGGTCGGGAAGGGCCGCGACGAGATGTCGACTTCGGCAACACCGGACAGTTGGAAAAGGCATCTATACGTGGGGTCGAACCCCACCGTATGGACTACAGCCCCCTCGACAGGGCCGGACCACGGACGGTCATCACCGCCGCGGGAGTGGTCCTCCTCGGCACCGCGCTCGCGGCCCTCGGCGTGCAGGGGGCGCTGACGACCCCCCGTATCGTCGCCGTCACCGCCGCGTTCGCCGCGTTCGGGGCCGCCGGACTGGTCGCCAACCGCCGGCTAGTCGGATGAGACCGGGACCGCTCATCCGCCGAACTCCGCCTCCGTGACCCGGACGACCAGCGTCTCCTCGACGTCCCGCAGGTCGTACTCCGGCAACTGCCGGCCCGTCCGTGCCACGTACATCGGCTCGACGAGTCGGCGCTCCGGGTCGCGGCCGGAGGGGGGCGACTGGCGGCCGTCGGGTGCCGCCCCGTTCTCCCCGTCCCCTCCGTCGTCCCCGTTCCCCTCCCCGTCCTCGCCGTCGACGTGTTCGACGCCGAACACCATCAGGTAGCGCCCGGAGTCCGCGGGGTCCGTCTCGCCCTCCCGTATCTCGGTGGCGAGGGCCCGCGAGAGCCACTCCCCCTCGCTGACCGAGGGTTCGAGGACCAGCACCGTCTCGACGAACCGCACGAGATACCAGTTGAGGTCGTTCAACAGCGAGACGGCCGCGCCGAGGCTGATGGTCTCGACGCAGACGCTGTTCTCGAACGGCCGGTCTATCGAGTACGTCGCGAGGGCGTCGCGGGCGGTCTCCCGGGAGAGCAGTTCGTACCGGAGGTCACAGCCCTCGGTCCCGAGGAGACAGACCCGCGTCATGGAGGGCAGTGGACGAGGGCGGGGCAAAGCGGTTTCGTTCGACGGACCCCGCCGTCGCGGTACACTTTTCAGGGATGGCCTTGTACTCCTGGTTGACACACCCTCCGGACGTCACGTCGTCCCCCCTTGGGGCCGACACGTACCGCTCATTGACCCCACAGTAGCGTACACCGACGGCCGAGGGACGTGTCGACTCATGTGCACGGGTCCGCCCCGCCACCGCGGCGGGCGACCCGCTTCGTTATCCGCCGAGTGGCGAGACCCCCGACCGGTTCAGAAGGTGGTGAGTTCGCCCGCGATGACGCGCTCGGTGATACCCGTCACGTCGCCGAGTTCGCGGTCGATAATGTCCGACACCTGTCCTTCGATGTCGGCGACGGTGACACCCTCCTCCGTGACCAACGTCGCGTCGGCGACGTGCGGGTCGTCGATGGGCTGGCCGATCTGGCTCAGCAGGCGGATGCGTATCTCGCGGATGCCGTCCACCTCGGCCACGACGGCCTCGGCGATGTGCGTCGAGAGCAGGTTGTAGATCTTCCCGATGTGGTTGACGGGGTTCTTCCCGCTGGTCGCCTCCATGCTCATCGAGCGGTTGGGCGTGATGAGGCCGTTGGCGCGGTTCCCGCGGCCGACGGAGCCGTCGTCGCCCTGCTCGGCGGAGGTGCCGGTGACGGTGAGGTAGATGGAGCCCTCCTCGTAGTCGTCGGCGGTGTTCACGTCGACGTTGATCTCGCGGTCGGTGTACTCGCCGGCGAGGTCGGTGACGTACTCCTGGACCGACGCGACGGACTCCTTGTAGTCGGCCATGTCGTCGATGTACCTGTCGACCATCGCGGCGGCGACGGTGATGTCGATGCGGTCGCTCTCGCGTTTGCCCATGATCTTCACGTCGGGACCGAGTTCGGGGTGGTCGGCGGCGTACGAGCCGTTGAGAGCGTTTTCAGCCTCGTAGACGATGGTCTCGGTCTCCGTG
>CAYYSW010000117.1:0-7918 GCA_964474395.1 uncultured Halobacteriales archaeon | reverse complement strand
TTACCGGCGGTCCTGCCGAAGCGCCATTCGAGGAGCGTGTGGTACCCGATGGACAGGCCGAGAGGGAGCGCGACGGGTCGTACCCCGACGAGCGATGGACCGGCCCGCGCTCACTGCCCTCAGAACCAGTCGCTCACACTGGGGACCAGTTCCAGCGTCGCGGCGGCGAGGTAGAGGCCGACGGCCAGCACGACCGCGCCGCCGACCGCCATCATCGTCGACGTGGACCACAGGAGCGCCTGCCCGCCGCTGACGACGAGGACGAACGCGACCCCGAGGAGCAACAGCGTCCCGAGCACGTCGAGCAGCGCATCCTTGACTGCGTCCCGAATGACGAGGAAGAGGCGCTCCTCGTCGAACCCGGGGCCTGCGCCGTCGCCCGCGGCGCGGGACTGGGCGTCCTCGCGACGGGTCGGGTCGTCCGAATCGGGGGTCATGCCCGGACCTCACGTCGGATGCCTAACAAATCTACCGTCGGTCCGGACGGGCGGACTCGGTCGTCCGCTCCCGGTGGCGGGCCGGCTCTGCCCCGCGCCCGGTCGGTCCACCACGGGAGGTCCCTCGCGGCAGCCCCCCCAGCAGTGAAACGCCTTCGGGCGTCCGGCCGGAAGCGACGGGTCGTACGGTCCAAGCCCCGTGGTTCATACCCGCTCGCCGCACATGTCGAACACACGAGCGATGTCCGACGAACGCGAGCGGTGGAACGAACGCTACCGGGAGGAGAAGTACAGTCCGTCCGACGAGCCGTCGCCGTTGCTGGCGTCCGTCGTCGAATCGCTGCCCGACGGCCGGGCGCTCGACGTCGGGACGGGTGCCGGCCGGAACGCGCTGTTCCTGGCCGAGCACGGCTACCGGGTCGACGCGGTGGACGTCTCGGAGGAGGCGCTCGCCATCGCGCGCGACCGGGCGGCGGAGCGGTCCGTCGAGGACGAGGTGGAGTGGCTCCGGGCGGACTTCGACGACTTCTCGCTCGACGAGGACGCCTACGACCTCGTCGTCGTGAACTTCTACCACACGCTCGGGCGACTGCCGGCCATCAAGGAGTCGCTGGCGCCGGGCGGCGTCCTCCTCTACGAGCACTTCCTCCGGTCGTCCGTCCCGACCGACCGCGGCCCGAGCGGCGACGAGTACCGCTTCCGGTCGAACGACCTGCTCCGGGCGTGTCTCGACCTGACGGTCCTCCACTACGAGGAGCGAACCCGGACCGACGACGCCGGGTCCGCGGCCGTCGTGACGCTTCTCGCCCGCAACTCGACGGGCGGCACGCAGGCGTACCCCGAGTTCGGCGAGCGGTAGGGCAGCCGTTCCCTGCTACGCGTCGCCGTGGCCGACGGACGCGCCGCCGGCCTCGGAGCGAGCGCCGTCCGGCTGACTCCCCGCGACGTCCGAGCGCAAACCCGAACCGTCGTAGAGCCGCGGTCCCGACCCGCGCCCGTGCCGTGACAGGTTTTTCCTCTCCCGCGGCTCCACGACGAGCTATGGCACGACTCGTGGAACACGACGCGACCGAGCCCGTCCGACTCGACGCATCAGACATCGACGACGAGAAGGGCGACATCGCCGTCTGCCGGTGTGGACTCTCCGGGGAGTTCCCGTTCTGTGACGGCTCCCACCGGGCGACACTCGACGAGGGGGAGACGGTGTACCGCTACGAGGGCGACGACGACGAGAACCCGCGGCACGTCGTCGAGCGGGTCGTCTACGCCGACGAGGAGTAGGAAGCCAGAACGACGGGCACGGTCGAGAGTCGCGCGAGGCGGTCGCCCGTACTTCCGAGGACGGCCTCCGGGAGCGACGTCCGGCCGTGTCCCCCGGCGACGAGGAGGTCGGCGCCGATCCCCCCCGGCGTAGTCGAGGACGACCTGTGGGAGGTGTCCCCGCGGCGGACCTCCGTCGCTCCCGCGTCCGGCGGGGTGAACGGTCGGGCCGGGCGCTCGAACGACGACGGGCTGTCGGTCAGCGGACCGCGGGTTCGACGTCGCCGCGGAGGCGAAGCGAGCTGGAGTGGTGGACCAGCAGGGCGAACGCCGCGACGGTCCCGCCGCCGAGCGCGAAGGCCCAGCGGAGCGAAACCCACGTCGAGCCGGCCGTGAGCAGCGACAGCGCGTCGAGTGCGAGCACGGCGAACGTCGCGACGAACAGCCCGAGGGTCACGAGATAGAGCGCCAGTCCGTAGGGGGTGTCGAGTGCGGTCGGTGACATCTGACCGTGGATGGCGCATCATCGGCAAACGGTTCGGGGCTCCCATGTGTGCCTCCGACGGCGGAAGGGGGTACGCACGTTGCCGCAGGGCCGGCACGAGTCGTGCGGTCCCTGAGCCGGCCCGTCGACGCCGAGCTGGTTCAGGACCGCAGCGCCTCGACGACCCTCTCGGACTGGTCACCGAGCGTCTCCGGGTCGACCACCGCCCGGTAGCTCCCGCCCGACTCCTGTGCGAGGCCGCCCTCGACGAGCGCATCCAGGATAGGGGCGACGTCCGCGGAGGACATGCGGTCGTCGTCGAGCGTGTGGGCGACGAAACCGGCCGTCATCCACTCGGGGCGGGTCGTGTCGCTCAGGACCTCCCAGACACGGGGGACGGCCGCGGGTCGGGTCATCGCGGTCGGTCGGCGGCGACTGAGCAAAACTCCCCGGGGTATATCTATTACCGGTCGACGGGGGCGGTGCTCGGTTCGAGGCCGGCCGACGGTGTTCGCGAGCGGCCTACAGGTCGAAATCGACCGGTGGCGTCTCGAAGGACCCCTCGTCGCGTTCGGGGTCGTAGCGCTCGATGGCCGCCCTGACGAGTTCGAAGACGCCCCGCTGGTCCCAGCGCGCCGTGTTGACGTGGAGGTCGTAGAACGTCCGGTCGTTGAGGTCGAGGTCGTAGTACGCCCGGTAGCGCCCGGCCTCGTTGACCTCGCGGACGCTCATCTCCGCGGCGGTCTCCTCCCGGTCGCTGATACGCTCGCGGCGCACCGCGTCGGGAGCGTCGAGATATATCCGGAGGTCGGCACGCTCCCCGGCGATCCACCCCGCCAGCCGGGATTCGAGGACGAACGGCTTGTTCGACGCCCCCCACTTCTCGGCGATGGCGCGCAGACGGCGGTCGAGCGCCCGGTCGATGGTGTCGGACTCCTGGGCCCGCGCGCTCAGGGTCGTGATGCTCATCCCACGGTCCTCGGCGATGTCCCGGAAGATGTCCCCGCCGGAGACGTAGGGGCAGTCCATCGCCGCCGCCAGTTGGGTACACAGCGAGGTCGCACCACACCCGGGCGGTCCGGAGACGGTGACGAAGAGGTTCCGGTCGATAGTGGGCAACCCGTCGAGGCTGTCGGCCATATGCGGGCCAATACACTGGGCCATGAAAAGACAGTGGTACTTCGGTCAGGTCGCCGTCAGGACAGGACGGGGACGGCCGACCGCGCGAGCGGTCAGTCGTCGGCCGGGGTGAACTGGTCGCGTGCCAGTTCGAGGTGGGGTCTCGCCCGGTCGAAGGCCGGGCCCGCGGTGATGGCCCCGGACTCGCGGTCGTACTCGGCCAGCCCGCCATCGCGGAGTTTCGGGAGGACGACGTGGTGGAGCGCGGTCAGGACGAACTCCCGCTGGTTGGCGGTCACGTTCGCCCGCGGGACGCCGTGTTCGTCCGCCGCGAGACGTGTCGCCGCCTCGCCGCGGTCGACGGTCCCCTCGTCCGCGAGGAGCCAGAGGACGGCACGCTGGCGTGGGGTCGCGAGCGCGGAGAAGAGACGGTCGAGCGACGGGTCGTCCGCGCCGCCGTCGGCCACGACTGCGGAGTGTGCGGAAACGGGTCGCGGGTCGGAGTCGTCGGTCATCGGGACGTCTTGGTATCGCTAGACGTATCGGTACCATATACCTGTTGGCCGCCCCCGGCTACAGCCTGCTACTGACACGCGCAGAGCCGGACGACGACTTCCCGGTCGGTGATCGTCACCCGGGAGTCCTCGATCGTGAGCGTGACGTCCGCGGCCTCGACGCGGCGCCTGCGGTCCGCTATGAGGTGGGCGACCCGGTCGACGTCGATGACCTCGCCGAGTGGAGCCACGTCAGTCACCGGCCGGTCCGTGAGGTCCGTGACCGCCGAGACCACCTCGACGAGCAGCTGTTCCGCCTCGGTCGCGCTCGCGACCTCGTATCGTCCCCGGTAGGTCTCGGTCGCCGGGTCGAACTGGAGGGGTTTGAGTGTGCCGTGGGTCATGTTCTGCCGTGGACGCTCGTCGGGTGTGATCCCGCCATGCAGGTGTGGCTGTGGGAGCCTCGATTTTATATCTGATGGGGGTTGTCTCAAAAATAAGCCGATATCGCCTCTGACGAGATGGACCGGTCCGTTCCCCGTCTCGGAGCGCTCCCCGAAGCCACGCTCGCGCCGGCAGCGAACTCGGTAGGCATCGACTGCAGGAGCGACCCGGTGAAGTATGCCGTACACCCGACGGACGCGACGACCGCAGGGACGACGAATCGCCACGATGGGCCGATATGTCCCGTGCCGGCGACTACGAGGACCGGGCCAGATGGGCGGTGAGGTCGAGGGTGGTGACCATCCCGATCACCTCCTCGCCCTCCATCACGGGGACGTGGTGGATGAGTCGCTCGACCATCGTCGCGGCCACCTCCGCGAGTGGTGTACCACGCGTCGCCGTGACCAGGTCGGTCCGCATGACGTCGCCCACCCTCGCGTCCGGCGCGGTCCCCTCCCGGACGGCGTGGACGAAATCCGTCGCCGTGAGCAGTCCCTCCAGTCGGTTCGCCCGGTCGACGACCACCACCGCGCCGATGTCCTGTTCGATGAGCAGTCCCGCCGCCTCCCGGAGTGAAGCGTCGGCCGACACCGTCTCCGCGGGACGTGACATGACCTGGTCGACGTAGGGTTCCGCCATGGGACTAGTAGGCGCGTTCGCGGGCTAAACTGTTCGTTGCCGATAGCTGGACCGTACCGTGTGGCGGGCGGTCGGCCCCACGAGAGATTCCGCTCGAACCACCCGGCGGCGAGTTCGGCCAGCGTTTCCCGGTTACGGGCCAGCACCCCCGTGCCGGCGTTCTCGCCGCCTCCTCGCGACTCACCCCTCGCGGTCGGTCCAGAAGTCGAAGCTCCGGCCGGGCGCGAACACGTCGAGGCCGACGGCGGGTTCCTCGCCTGCGTTCTCGACGCGGTGGGACTCCCACGCGTCGAGCCACACCGAGTCGTACCGGCCGAGGACGACCGTGTCCTCCTCGGTGTGGACGGTCAGTTCGCCCGCCAGACAGAGACACACCTGTTCGTTCTCGTGGTCGTGCATCGGCGAGGAGTGTCCGGGCGGCTTCTCGAACCACTCGAAGGTGAACTTCTCGCTGCCCGCCAGCGACACGCGTCGCCAGCCCTCGTCCGGTTCGTACGTCTCCGCCGCGTCGAACTCGACCGGTTCCATTACCGACCCGGGAGGGGGAGACCTATTGAAGGTGGGGGAGTCATCCGCTCGCGGCCGGTCGCGCCCGGTTCAGAGGTTCGACTCGCCGCGGGCCGCGAGCCCCTCGTCGTAGGAGTCGTACTCGCCGCGCTCGATGCCCTGTTCGATGAGTTCGCGGATGCGCCGCGTCTCGAAGGGGGCGGGGAGGACGGCGTTCGACCGGACCTCGGGGGCGAGCGCCGTCGCCTTCCCGAGGCCGCTGCTGGAATGCCGTCACGAGCGCCGTGTTCCCGTCGATTCGCAGGTCCACGCACCACGGGCCCGGGACACTCACTTAGCTTTGAGAACCGGCCGGACGGCGGGTCGCTGGTGAGGCGAGGAGCCGACGTCCGTTCCGCGTCCCGCCCCCCGGAAGGGTGAGGGCGTCCGTCGGAAGTAGCGGAACCGAGGGGGTGAAACAGCCCCCCTCGGGTGACGCCGTACATGTGGTCGGTTACTCGGTGGACTGTGCGACCGCACCCGGCTAGTACAGGATGGAACGATATAATTTTTATTCTTTACTGCTAGAATATATCGACACGTTACCGTCCGGGTCGAGTCCCGGTCGCCTGTGGGCCCCTCGCTTAAGCCGGTAGGGGGAGTGGTCGGGGCATGGGAACCATCACCGGCGATTTCACCGACGAGACGGTCGTCGTCACCGGCGGGAGTTCGGGCATCGGTCGTGCGGTCGCGCTCGCGTTCGGCGACGCGGGGGCCATCGTCGTCAACGCCGACGTCCAGTCGGACCCGAAGGACGTGGACGCGGACCGGCCGACCCACGAGGCCGTCCGCGAGCGCGGCGGTCGGGCGGAGTACGTCGAGACGGACGTCTCCGAACGCGCGGAGATCGAGTCGGTCGTCGAGGCCGCACGCGAGTTCGGGGGCGTGGACGTCATGGTCAACAACGCCGGCGTCCACGTGAGCCGTCGGTTCCGGGAAGTGACTGTCGAGGACCTCGAACGCGTCCACGCCGTCAACACGCACGGCGTGTTCTTCGGGACGCAGGCCGCGGCCGAGGACATGATCGCCCGCGACGAACCGGGGGTCGTCATCAACACCGCCTCCAGTACGGCGACCGTCCCCGAGTGGGAGCACTCTCACTACGCGGCGACGAAGGGCGCCATCCGGATGATAACCCGCAGCGCGGCGCTCGAACTCGCGGATGAAGGGGTCCGCGTCAACAGCGTCGCGCCGGGACCGATCGCGACGGAGATAACCGAGGGCTGGTCCGAGCGGGCCCGCGAGTCGGTCGGGTCCGAGGGCGGCCCTCCGACGCGCGCCGGCCGTCCCGCCGACCTCGCCGGAGCGTACCTCTATCTCGCGAGCGACCGGGCCGACTACGTCACCGGCGAGGAACTCAGGGTCGACGGCGGGGCGCGACTCGCGTGACCCGGACCGACGGCGGGACCCGCCGGACGCGGGGCGACCCGTGACGGGGGTCTACGAACGCGCCCTCGGGGACGCGACGACCGACCTCCACCCGAAGATCCGCGAGCGCTACGACCGCTCGCCGGAGGACGACGCGGTCTGCATCGGGCGCGGCGAGATGGATATCACCCGGGGGACGCACGTTCTGCCCGCGCTGTACGCCATGCCGCGGCTGAACCTCCTCTTCCCGGAGGCCGGCCACGACGTCCCGTTCTCGGTGCGGACCGCCGGCTTTCGCGACGACGCCGGCCACGAGGTGCTCGCGACGATACGCGAGTTCGAGTTCCCGGGACGCCGGCGGCGCTTCGACTCGCTGACCCTCTGGGACGGGCCCGGGGGGCGACTGCTCGACTTCCTCGGGACCGGCGGCCACCTCGTCACGGAACTGTACCCTCGCGTCGAAGCGGGCGCGCTGGTCGTCGAGAGCGGCCGCCAGTGGCTCCGTGTCGGTGGGCGGTACGCCTCGCTGCCGGACCCCCTCGCGGCGAGCGTCGAGGTCCGGGACCGCTACGACGAGGCCGACGGGCGGTACCACGTCCACGCGGTCGTCGAGAACCCCCTCGCGGGTCACGTCCTCACCTACCGCGGCACGTTCACCGAGGAGACCGAGGACCTCGGCTCGGTCCCGGCCGACCTCCGGCCGACCACCGGCGTCCGGCGCCTCCCGCCAGCGTGACCGGTGTGAACGCGACTAACAGGACTGATCACTTCAGTTCGACCCACTCGCCCGACGCGTCGCTGCGCTGGACGGCGTCGATGACCCGCTGGACCTCGTGGGCGTCCCCGAAGGAGGGGTGGAACGGCTCGCCGTCGCGCACGCTAGTCAGGAACTCGTAGTTCTCGTGGACGAACGTGTGCTCCCAACCGAGGACGTGGCCCGGCGGCCACCAGTGCTCGACGTACGGGTCGTCGGGGTCGGTGACGAGCACCGTCTCGTAGCCCCGCGAGTCGCCGGTCAGCACCTCCAGTTCGTTCAGGCGTTCGAGCGAGAACTTCAGGCTCCCCCTCGTGCCGTGAACCTCGATGGTGTGGTCGTTCTTGTGGCCGGTCGCACACCGGGAGGCCTC
>CAYYSW010000116.1:0-8011 GCA_964474395.1 uncultured Halobacteriales archaeon | reverse complement strand
TCGTCGGCTGGTAGAGGTACTCCAGTCGGGCGACGGCCCACGTCCGGAGGTAGTACTCGAAGGAGGCCTCCCGGATGCGTGCCTCCTCGTGAGCCTCGGTGTGGGAGGTCTTGATGACCTCCATCCCGCTGATGTTGTTCTCCAGTCGGGTGTTGAGCGCCCCCACGCTGGAGCGGAGCGCGCGGTAGCGCGGGCGGATGGTCCGCATGAACCAGACGGTAAAGGCCGTCAGCAGGGGAACGGCGACGAGGGTGACGAGCGCGAGCTGCCAGTTCAGCCAGAACAGCACGCCCGCGATGCCGACGACGGTGACGACGAGGGTGAGCGCGTTGCTCACCGTCGAGCCGAGGAACTGCCGGAGGTTGCGCACGTCGTCGTTGAGGACCGACATGACCTGCCCGGTCTGCTTGTCGTCGAAGAACGCCATGTCGAGGCCCTGCATCGCCCGGTAGGCGTCGACGCGAATGGCGTGCTGGACGCGGTTGGAGAACAGCGAGAGCGTCGCGCCCTGCGTCCACGTGAAGACGACGCCGAGGACGAACGCGCCGAGGATGATACCCACCGAGAGCCACACCTGTGTGACGCGGTCGGCCGGAAGCAGCTCCGGCGGGACCAGCGGGAGGCGATAGGGTGCGGCGTCGGTGGTGGGGAACACCGAGTCGATGGCGACCCCGAGCACCAGCGGCGGAGCGAGGCTCACGCCGCGCCCGAGGACGCTGGCGAGGACGCCGACGACGAACAGCCACAGTTCGCCCGCCGCGTAGCGCCCGAACAACCGGCCCACCGGGTCGCCCGCGTCACTCGTCACCTCGTCCGCGGCGTCGGTCCACCCGCTGTGGCCCCTGCCGCCGCCTGCGCCGTGCATTCACCGGAGGTAAGCGACCGGGCTATATGACGTTCTCGGCGGCGCTGTGGACGGTTCGGGCCGCTCCGGTAGTTCTGTCCTCCGGGACGTGACTTTAATCTCCCCGGGGTCGTATCACCCCGGAACGGACGGCGGGACCCCCCCGCCCGCATATCGCATGACACTTCGAGAACTGATCCGCGACGTCGAGGGGCGACGGCAGCACCTCACGGTCCGCGCCCCTGCCGGGGAGGCGGACCTCGCCGAGACGCTCGCGGAGCACTTCGCCACCGAGAACGTCACCGTCGAACACGTCCCCATCGGGGACGACGAGGAGTCCGAGGTGCTTCTCACCGACGACGGCGTCATCATGGCGCGCCTCTGTGGCGGCGCCGTGCGCTCGCTCGCCCGTCCCTCGACGGACGCCCCCTGGCACCGGGGGTTCGAGCGATGTGGCTACCGCGACCTGCTCGTCCACCTCGACGAGACGCTCTTTGCCTCCTACGACCGCCGGCAGATGCTCGCCACCTCCCGCGAGATAGAGGACCGAGCGTGGCGGGCGGGCGAGGGAACGCTCTACGCCGGCTTCCAGGCGTTCTCGTCTCTCGACTCGCAACTGGAAGTGTACCGTCACCTCGCGCGGACGGGCATCGACGTTCGCGTCTACGCCGAGGACGACTGCGACCCGCCGGCCGTCGACGGCATCACGTACCACCCCTCGGAGCACCCGGACGTCCTCGACACCTGGTTCCTCGTCTTCGAGGACGACGGCGGGACGAACTCCTGTGCGTTGCTGGCCGAGGAACGGTCGCCGGGGGAGTACTTCGGTTTCTGGACGTACGACGCCGTGCTGGTCGACCGGGCCGTCGCGGCCATCACACGGCTCGATTGACCGCCCCGGCAACGCCTATTGCGCGTGTGCGGGGTCTCGTGGAACACCCCGGTGAGCGACGACGAGCGAACGGACCGAACCCGCGGAACGCCTCGACGACATCGGCGACCTGTGTCAGACGACGGGACCGACGAGAGCGGGAACGACGGGCGACGGGAACCCCCGCTGCTCGCACGCCTCCCTCTCGGTCTCGGGCGGGATGCTCATCGCCAACGGTCTCGCCACCGTCCTCTGGCGGGCGCAGAAGTTCTTCGCCGGGGGACTGGCGACGTCCCTCGCGGTGTCGACGCCGACGATGCACGACTTCTGGAACGCCGACGAGGAGTCAGACAGACCGAGATGACGCAGTTCCTGAAGAACGTCGCCCTGCTGGGCGCGATGCTCGCGTTTCTCGCCTGGGACGACGAGTGACCGCCATCGATTCCTTCCGGTAATATTTGCGGGCCGACAAATTATCGGATTCCCGAAATGATTTTGCGTCGGTCCGGTCTGGTGTGGGTATGGACGACGCCCGCTCGCACATCGAGACGCTCGCGGTCAGCCACGGCGAGAAGCCCTTCCCCGCGCCGGACGACGGCGCGAGTCGCGCCGGGGCGCAGTACGGCGACGTGGTGTCGCCGGTCCACCTCGCCTCGACGTACGCCCTCCCCGCCCTCGACCCGTCGATGGGGCTGGACGACGCGGACCCCGACGTGGGCCAGTTCCTCTACTCGCGGCTGTCGAACCCGACGCGCCACGCCCTGGAGAAGCGACTGGCGGCCCTCGAAGGCGCCACCCACGGCTTCGCGTTCGCCTCGGGGACGGCGGCCATCACGACGACGCTGCTCTCGGTCGTGGAGCCGGGCGACCACGTCGTCGCCTTCGACGACCTCTATGCGGGCACGCGCCGCCTGCTGGAGGAGCTCCTCGAGGGTCGACTGGGCGTGAGCGTCTCGTTCGTGGACGCCACCGACGTCGGGAACGTCGCCGGCGCGATGCGCGAGGAGACGCGCTTCGTCTGGATGGAGACGCCGACGAACCCGCTCATGCGCCTCTGTGACGTCGCGGCCATCGCCGACGTCGCCCACGACCGGGGCGCCCTGCTCGGCGTGGACAACACGTTCATGAGCCCGTACTTCCAGCGCCCGCTGGCGCTCGGTGCGGACGTCGTCGCCCACAGCACGACGAAGTACCTGAACGGCCACTCCGACAGCGTCGGCGGCTGTGTCCTCACCGACGACGACGTGCTGGCGGAGACCCTCGCCTTCCACCAGCAGGTCGCGTTCGGCAACATGCTCGCGCCGTTCGACAGCTACCTCCAGTTGCGGGGGCTGAAGACGTTCCCGCTCAGGATGCGCCAGCACGAGACCAACGCGACGGCCATCGCGGAGTTCCTCGCGGACCACCCCGCCGTCGAGCGGGTCCACTACCCCGGCCTTCCGAGCCACCCGCAACACGACCTCGCGCGCGAGCAGGCGACGGGCTTCGGCGGCGTCCTCTCGTTCGAACTCGCGGGGGAGATGGACGACGTCGTCGAGTTCGTCGGCGCGCTGGAGGAGTTCACCCTCGCCGTGAGCCTCGGCGGGGTCGAGAGCCTCATCGAGTGCCCGGCGGCGATGACCCACGAACCCCTCCCGCGGGCCGACCGCGAGGCCCGCGGCATCACCGACACCCTCCTGCGGGTCAGCGTCGGCGTCGAACACGTCGACGACCTCTTGGCGGACCTCGAACGCGGCTTCGCTGCCGTCGGACGTGCCACCGAGTCACAGTCGGCGTGACCTTCGAAGTCCCTAAGTAGCCCAGTCGGGTAGTTCGGGTAACTCGCTGGGCGGACGGGCACCAGCGGGCGCCTGCTCCGGCAGGTCGGGATGTGACTCGCGTCCGGAGGACGCCGGGTTGAACCACGCAACGCCCGTCGGTGATTACACAATGGCACGAAGTTTCTACTCGCACATCCGCGAGGCGTGGGAGACCCCCAAGGAGGGGAAGCTCGCACAGCTCCAGTGGCAGCGACAGCAGGAGTGGCGCAACCAGGGCGCCATCGAGCGCGTCGAGCGCCCCACCCGCCTCGACAAGGCCCGCACGCTGGGCTACAAGGCGAAACAGGGCGTCGTCGTCGCCCGCGTCTCCGTCCGCAAGGGCGGGGCCCGCAAGCAGCGCTTCAAGGCCGGTCGCCGGTCGAAGCGCCAGGGCGTCAACAAGGTCACGCGACGCAAGAACCTCCAGCGCATCGCCGAGGAACGCTCCCGGCGTCGCTACCGCAACCTGCGCGTCCTCAACAGCTACTGGGTCGGCGAGGACGGCTCCCAGAAGTGGTTCGAGGTGATTCTCCTCGACCCCGAGCACCCCGCCATCCAGAACGACGACGACCTCAACTGGATCTGCGACGACTCCCAGAAGGGCCGCGCGTTCCGGGGCAAGACCGGCGCCGGTCTGAAGGGCCGGGGCCTGCGCCACCGCGGCAAGGGCGCCGAGAAGGTCCGACCGTCCCTCAACGCGAACCAGGGCCGCGGCAAGTAACGTCCCGACGCACTCGACTCTCCCGTTTTTTAGACCGACCAGCGGCGGCGCTCACACCCGTTTCGCCGTCGCGAGGAACGCCGGTACGGTCCCCGCTCTCCGACCCGTCGGTCGCCTCCGCCACCTTGTGGTCCGTCCACCCCTCGCCGAAGGCCGCCGCGGACCCCTCGCGGGGGACCGGCGTCGCCCCCCGGTCCGTCAGCGCCCTCGGCGAACGCGAGGGCGTGCGCGCGCCCTTCCGGACGACTCGCGCGGCCGGGGCGAGCGAAATCCTCGCTGGTCCGAAGACCGTTATGTGTCTACACCCCTCACGGTCGGTATGCACCTGCACCACGTCGGCCAACTCGTCGCGGCGTACGACGAGGCGCTCGAACTTCACCGGGACGTCCTCGGGATGCCCGTCGTCGGGACCCGACGGGTCTCGGCGGGCGTCCGACTGGCGGTCCTCGACGCGGGGAACTGCCAGATGCACCTCATCGGGCGGAGCAAGGTACGGGGAGACCCCATCGACGACCTGCTGGACACGCTCCTCGAATCCTCGCCGTACCACCTCGCGTACGCCGTCGACGACATCGTCGCGGCGATGGACCGGGTCCGGGCGGCGGGGTACGACCTCCTGACCGACGACCCCGAGGACGGGCTGGGCCCGTACCGGCGAGCGTTCGTCCACCCGGGCGCGCCGGGCATCCCCTTCGAGTTCGTCGAACCCCTCGGGTCGGCGGAGGAGTGAAAGCCTCGGCGGGCGACCCACCGCCATGGACCTCATCGAGGCGCTCCACGCCGACGCCCTCACCTGCGTCGTCGGCGCGGGC
Organism: uncultured Halobacteriales archaeon; assembly: GCA_964474395.1. GTDB lineage: Archaea > Halobacteriota > Halobacteria > Halobacteriales > Haloarculaceae > Halomarina. Next base: position 2,964 of record CAYYSW010000116.1, on the reverse strand, counting down.
GGGAAGAAGACGACGCTCTACGCGCTCGCGAACGCCGCCGACCGCGGCGTCCTCACCGCCACCGTTCGCATCCCTATCTTCGACGACCAGGTCGCCCGCGTGGTGGTGACCGAGGGGCCGGGGGCGGCACTCGACCGCAACGCCGAGTGGCCCCTCGGACTCGTTCCCGAACGCGAGGACGACCGCTACCGGGGGTACGACCTGGAGACGGTCGAGGACATCGCAGACCGGGCGCCCGGCCCGGTGTTCGTGAAGGCCGACGGCGCACGCACGCGGGAGTTCAAGGCACCCGGCGAGGACGAACCGCGCATCCCGGCCGCCACGGACACCGTCGTCCCGGTCGCCAGCGTCCACGTCGTCGGGAAGCCCCTCTCCGAGGAGTACGTCCACCGACCCGAGCGGGTGGCGGACCTGACGGGGCTCTCGCTCGGCGAGACCATCGAGCCGGAGGACGTCGCGGAGGTCCTCGCCAGCGTCGACGGGGGGCTGAAGGGCGTCCCGCGAGAGGCGACGGTCGTCCCCCTCCTGAACAAGGTCGACGACGAGGACCTGCGCACCGTCGCCCGCCGCGTCGCCCACGAGATTCACGACCTGTTCGCCGAGGAGTACCACGTCCCCCACGTCGCGCTCACCTCGCGCGGCGAGGTCGTCGGGACCGTCTGAGGGGGTCAGGACCCGCCGAGGCGGTCCTCGGCGGCGGCGAACTCCTCCCGGGTGTTGACGTTCTCGAAGGTGTCGAGGGCCCCGCGTTCCCGGAGTTCCGGCTCCCCGACGACGACCCAGTCGAGCCGTTCGAGGGGGGCGAGTATCTTGTGCTCGCCGGCGGCGAGCGCCGACTCGCAGGCGTCGGCCATCGCGTCGGCGCGGTAGACCGCCTGCGTCGTCTGGTACCAGCCGTCGTCGAGTTTGGGGACCGCAGCGTCGTGGCCCGCCGCGCGGTCGAACAGGTACGCGACGACCGCCGGGTCCACGAACGGCATGTCGCAGGCGACGACGACGGCGTACTCGTCGTCGACGGCCCGCAGCCCCGTCCCGATGCCGGCCATCGGCCCCTCGTCGGTGGCCTCGTCGATGGCGAACGCGACGGGGTGGGGGTAGCCCCCCAGCGCCCGCTCGATGGCCTCGCGCTGGTCGACCCGGCAGTTGACGACGAGCGCGTCGACGACGCCGGCGAGTCGGTCGGCGACGCGGCGGACCATGGGGGTCCCCGCGAGCGGCGCGACGGCCTTGTCCGCCTCGCCGAACCGCGTCGAGCGACCCCCCGCGATGATGACGCCCGTGGGCATGAGGGTGGGTTCGCCCTCCTGACCCAAATCCTCCCCGGCGAGTACTTACCGACGTGTCACGAAGCCGCGATTACGGGTGACGTCGAACGCGCGGACGACGGCGGACGAATCCCGGTGGCGGTCGTGAGCGGCCCCCTCGGGGCGGGGAAGACGACGCTCGTGAACCACCTCCTGCGGAACGCCGGCGACCGGCGCATCGCCGTCGTCGTCAACGACGTGGCGAGGCGACCATCGACGCCGACCTCCTCGCCCGGGGGGAGAGCGACGACGAGGGTATCGTGGACCTCTCGAACGACTGTATCTGCTGTCAGCTCTCGGTGGACCCGCTGTCGGCGCTCGACCGACTGGCCCGGGAACGCGAGTTCGACCACCCCGCCGTGGAGGCGTCGGGCATCAGCGAACCCGTCCCCATCGCCCGGACGCTCTCGCTCGGCGAGGAGGACGGCGTGGACCCGACCGAGCGCTACTCGACACGCTCGTCACCGGCGTCGACAGCTACGGCTTCTGGAAGGAGTTCGACGCCGGCGCGGACCTGCCCGCCGGCTACGACCCCGACCGACCGCTGGCGGACGTCCTCGTCGAGGGCATCGAGTTCTGCGATCCTCCTGCTGAACAAGACCGACATGGTGCCCGACGACGTCGTGGACGACATCGAGGCCGTCGTCCGCCGCCGTCGGGGCGCGAGGACCGAGGCGGGCGACGCTCCCGCCGGTCGCCCCGTCCGTCGCCGAGAGAGTCGCGGTGCTGGTCGTAGACGCGCTCGACTCGGGAATATCGGCGCGCTGACCTACGAGGGTGTCCTCGACCGGGATGTCCCTCCTCGTCCCCCGGACGACGACCGTCGTCGGCGCCGTCGCGTTCGTCCGCGGCGTCTGACCCGGCCGCGGACCGAAGCGCGGTTCGGTCCCGGGCAGAACTGTCGTTCTGCGCGGGTTTATGCTCTGATACGTCCCTCGTATCTCCATGCGATTACACCTCTCGCGGGCGCCCGAACTCGCCCGCTTCGACCCCCTCGCCTTCGCCGTCCTCGCGCTCCTGTCGTTCCTCGCGCTCGTCGAGGCCGCCTTCGAGGGCGCGGTCGCCGACACCGTGACCGCCCTCCTGGTCGTCGTCGGGATGGCCGCCCTCCTCGTGGCGCTGGCGGCCCTGCCCTTCGGCCTCGTCGCCCTCGCCGTCTGGGTGCTGGAGAGGTGACCACGGACGCGAACGGATCCGTTCGTTACCGGGGCCGCATCCGTGCGACCGTCCCCGGCCGGTGAGCACCCCCCGCGCTCGTGTACCGGCAACCCACACCCGGGCCGCGTTCTTTTACCGCGAGGCCCGACGAGGGGACACCATGAGCGAGACTCAGTCCGACGGACGGTTGACCGTCTACTCCGACTACGTCTGCCCGTTCTGTTATCTCGGGCGCGAGTCGCTCGAACGATACCAGGCGGACCGCGAGGAGTCACTCGAGGTCGACTGGCACCCCTTCGACCTCCGGAGCCAGCAGCGCGGTCCGGACGGCGAGATAGACCACTCGGTGGACAACGGCAAAGACGAGGACTACTACTCGCAGGCCCGCGAGAACGTCCGCCGCCTACAGGAGGAGTACGACGTCGAGATGGCCCAGGAGATAGCGACTGACGTCGACTCGCTGAACGCGCAGGTGGCCTCCTTCCACGTCAAGGAAGAACAC
>CAYYSW010000115.1:1313-8115 GCA_964474395.1 uncultured Halobacteriales archaeon | reverse complement strand
GAGGGTCGCCGAGAGCTCGGCGACGCGTTCGTCGTCGACTGAGCCGCCGGCACGTTCGATGGCCATCTTCGCGATGTAGGGGGCGGGGCTGCGTCCGGTGGCCTTATAGAGGCCCTTGAACCCCGCCGTGGGGTTGACCTCGAGGACGTACCAGCCGTCGTGGCCCTCGATGAGGTCGACGCCGGCGTAGTCGAGGCCGATGACCTCGCTCGCGTACAGCGCCGTCTCCCGGGCCTCCTTGGGCATCTCGTCGGTCATGTCCTCGACGTCGCCGCCCAGCGCGACGTTCGTCCGCCACTCGCCCTCGGGGGCGAAGCGGTTCATCGCGCCGACGACCTCCTCGCCGACGACGTAGACGCGCAGGTCGCGGTGACGGCCGGAATCCCGGTCGATGAACTTCTGGAGGAACGCCTGTCGGTTTCCGACCTTCGGGTTGACCGGGTCGGTGAGGTCGACCTTCCACGTCCCGCCCCCGTGGGTGCCGATGGCCGTCTTGTAGACTCCCTCCTCGCCGAAGCGGTGTCGCCCCTTGTTCAGCCGCTCGTTCGAGAGCGCGAGCAGGGCGTCGGGCACGTCGATGTTCCAGTCGGCGAGCGTGACGGCGGTGGCGAACTTGTGGATAGCCGTCAGCACCGCGCCGGGCTGGTTGAGCATCGGGCGCAGGCGGTTGAACGTGGTCGCCAGGCCGAGGCCCTCGGCGGGCTCCTCGGTGTTCGAGAGGAGCAGCCGGTTGGCGATGATGTCCACTTCCGGTTCGACCTGCACCTCCCCGTCCTCGATGGAGATGGCGGTGTTCTCCTGTCGCAGCCACTCGCCCCGATGACCGAGGTCCTCGACGGCGTTCAGTATCGCCTTCGTCTCCTTGCTGTTGTGCAGCGAGAGAACCCCCACCCGGACTTGGTCGTCGTCTCTGGCGGACATGGGTGGAACACCGTGGGCGGGCGTGAAATGCGTGCCGATACGGAACGACAGAATCGACGCTCCCGGGAGCCTGTGGGCCTGAGAGCGCCCGCTGCTCGTCCCAGGACGGCGTGATTTATACGTGCCGGCCGCCGTGACCCGGTATGGCAGAGCCCGAGGCGTTCACGTACAACGGTGGGACGGTCGCGCCCGGCGAGACACAGAACATCCGATACAGCGTCAGCGAGACGTACCTCGGCGACCCGGTCCGCCTCCCCGTCACCATCATCAACGGCGAACGCTCCGGCCCCACGGTGTTCCTGAGCGCGGCGGCCCACGGCGACGAACTCAACGGTATCGAGGTGGTCCGCGAGGTCGCCTACGGCTGGGACCACTCGGATCTCGCGGGGACGCTGGTCTGTCTCCCCGTGCTCAACGTCCCGGCGTTCATCGCCCAGCAGCGATACCTCCCCATCTACGACCGCGACCTGAACCGCTCGTTCCCCGGCAGCGACACCTCCACCGGGGCCAAGCGGATGGCCTACCGCATCTTCCGGAACTTCATCGAACCCTGCGACTACGGGCTCGATTTCCACACCTCCACCCGCGGACGGACCAACATGCTCCACGTCCGGGGTGACATGGACGACCCGGAGGTGGCCCGCCTCGGCAACGCCTTCGCCTCGAACGTCATCCTCTCCAGTTCGGGCCCGGACGGAACGCTCCGCCGGGAGGCGTCGCTGGCCGGCACCCCCACCATCACCATCGAGATGGGCGAGGCCCACCGGTTCCAGCGCGACCTCATCGACCGGGCGCTCGACGGCGTCGTGAGCGTCCTCGCGGAGTTCGGCCTCAAGCCCGCGGCGAGGGTCCGCTGGCCCGGCTGGCGGACCGTCATCGAGGACTCCGGCGAGAAGACGTGGCTGCGGGCGGACGTCGGCGGCCTCGTCGAGAACCACTACGGCCGGGGGGCGCTCGTCCACGAGGGCGACGCCATCTGCACCATCTCGGACCCCTTCCGCGACGAGAGCGTCCCCGTCGAGGCGCCTTTCACCGGGCTGCTCGTCGGCCTGCTGGAGAACCCGCTGGTCTACCCCGGCAACCCCCTCTGTCACCTCGTCAAGCTCGGCGATACGACCCTGCGGGCCATCGAACAGGAACAGGGGACCGCCGAGCGCCCGTGAGCGGCCCGCTGAACTGCCGTCTCGGGGGTGACATCCGGCGAAAACCGCCAGCAGACGGACGATAAGTTAGTAACTACTATACGGCGGCGCACCCTGTCACTCACGTACATGAGCCAGTCGTACGACAGGGGCCTCGTCGAGGACTTCGGCCGCTGGCGGGAGTTCTCCGCCGGCATGTGGGCCTGGGTGTTCCACAAGTTCACCGGGTGGGTCCTCATCGGGTACCTGTTTACACATATCGCGGTGCTGAGCACGGCCATCCCGGCCGCGCAGGGCGGGGCGGCCGCCGGCGGGCAGGACATCTACACGGCGACGCTGGTCGGTCTGGAGTCGCTGCTCGTCGTCCGCTTCCTCGAAGTCGGCCTCCTCGCAGTCGCCGTCTTCCACATCATGAACGGTGTTCGTCTGCTGTTCGTCGACCTCGGCGTCGGACTCGACGCACAGGACAAGAGCTTCTACGCGTCGCTGGTGCTGACGGGGGCCATCGTGGTCGCCTCGGTGCCGACGTTCCTCGCGGGGGCCGTCTGATGGCGGAACACTACTCCTCGTTCGACCGGGAGGGGAGCCGGTGGCTCCTCCAGCGACTGACCGCCGTCTTCCTGGTCGGCGTGCTGGCGTTCCACTTCATGCTCCTCCACTTCGTCAACCACGCCGCCGAGATCACGTTCATGGGGACCCAGGCCCGCATGAGCCAGCCGGGGTACTTCGTGACGATGGTCGGCTTCCTCGTCGCGGGGACGTTCCACGGCGTCAACGGCATCTACAACGCCCTCATCAACCAGGGACTGGAGGGCACGCAGCGAACCGTTCTCAAGTACACGTTCGTCCTCATCAGCCTCGCCCTCATCGCACAGGGCGTCCGGGTGGCGATGGCGATGACGGGCACCACTATCGTCTAATGAGCACGCAAATCCAGAAGCAAGAGGAAGAACAGGCCGCCGACGAGAGCGAGGCGGAAGCCGAGTCCGTCCAGCAACAACAGCGGATGGACCGGAAACGTGAACGCGCAGAGAGCCAGGAACGCCAGCGCGAGGAGAGCGCCCCCCGCTTCGGCGGCAGGGAGACGCGGACGCTGAAGGTGTTCCGCTACGACCCCGAGGTCGAGGGGAAAGAGCGCCCGCGCTTCGACGAGTTCACCGTCCCGTTCAAACGGGGGATGACGGTCCTCGACGCACTGATGTACGCCCGGGACCACTACGACTCCAGTCTCACCTTCCGGCACTCCTGCCGGCAGGCCATCTGTGGTTCGGACGCCTTCTTCATCAACGGCTCCCAGCGCCTCGGCTGCAAGACCCAGCTCGCGGACCTCGCGGACCCGGTGCGCGTCGAGCCGCTGCCCCACCAGGAGGTCGTCAAGGACCTCGTCGTGGACATGCAGCACTTCTACGACCAGATGGACGCCGTCGAGCCGTACTTCCAGAGCGAGGACGTCCCCGACGGCCTCGAGGAACAGCGCCAGACCCGCGAGAACCGCGAGAAGATCAAGATGTCCACGCGCTGTATCTGGTGTGGCGCGTGTATGTCCTCGTGTAACATCGCGGCGGGCAACAACGAGTACCTCGGTCCCGCGGCCATCAACAAGGCCTACCGCTTCGCGATGGACGACCGGGAGGAAGAGGACCTCAAGCAGCACCGACTGGAGATACTCGAACAGGAACAGGGCGTCTGGCGGTGCCAGACACAGTTCTCCTGTACGGAGGTCTGCCCGAAGGACATCCCGCTGACCGAGCACATCCAGGAGCTCAAGCGGGAGGCCGTGAAGAACAACCTCAAGTTCTGGTAGTCCCAAGCAGACACCAGCGAGAAACCGACATACAGCAACTCACTATGGCTATTCACGAACACGACGTCATCGTGGTCGGCGCGGGCGGTGCCGGCCTCCGAGCGGCGATCGCAGCACAGGAAGAGGGCGCCGACGTGGCGCTCGTATCGAAGCTCCACCCGGTCCGGAGCCACACCGGCGCGGCCGAGGGGGGCATCAACGCCGCCCTGCGCGACGGCGACTCGTGGCAGGACCACGCCTACGACACGATGAAGGGGTCCGACTTCCTCGGTGACGCCCCCGCCATCGAGACGCTCTGTCAGGACTCCCCCGAGGAGACGATGCAGCTCGAACACTGGGGGATGGCGTTCTCCCGGGACGACGACGGACGGGTGAGCCAGCGGCCGTTCGGCGGCCTCTCGTTCCCCCGGACGACGTACGCGGGCGCGGAGACGGGCCACCACCTGCTTCACACGATGTACGAGCAGGTCGTCAAACGGGGTATCCGCGTCTACGACGAGCACTACGTCATGAACCTCGCGGTCACCGACCACGACGACCCCGAGGACCGGCGGTGTTACGGCTGTGTCGCCTACGACATCAAGACCGGCGAGATAAACGGGTTCACCGCCAACACGGGCGTCGTCATCGCGACCGGCGGTCCCGGTCAGATGTACGACCACACGACGAACGCCGTCGCCAACACCGGCGACGGGGCGGCCATCGCCTACCGCGCCGGCGTGCCGCTGGAGGACATGGAGTTCGTCCAGTTCCACCCGACCACCCTGCCCTCGACGGGCGTCCTCATCACCGAGGGGGTCCGCGGGGAGGGCGGCATCCTCTACAACTCGGAGGGCGAGCGCTTCATGTTCGAGCGCGGCTACGCGAACAACGCCGGCGAGCTCGCCTCGCGTGACGTCGTCGCCCGCGCCGAACTCACCGAGGTCAACGCGGGCCGCGGGTTCGAGGACGACTACGTCCTCCTGGACATGCGTCACCTCGGCGAGGAACGCATCCTCGACCGACTGGAGAACATCGTCCACCTCTCGGAGGACTTCGAGGGCGTCGACCCCCTGGAGGAGCCGATGCGCGTCAAGCCCGGCCAGCACTACGAGATGGGCGGCATCGAGACCGACGAGAACGGCGCGACGTGCATCGACGGGCTGTACGCCGCCGGGGAGTGTGCCTGCGTGAGCGTCCACGGCGCGAACCGCCTCGGCGGGAACGCGCTGCCGGAACTCATCGTCTTCGGCGCACGCGCGGGTCGCCACGCGGCCGACCCCGAGCGCGCGGAGGCCGAGATACGGACCGGCCCCTCGGCGAAGACCGAGGACGGCGCCGTCGAACCGCCCGTCACGCCCGGCGAGGTCGGCGTGGGCGACGAGGACGTCGCCGCCGACGGCGGGGCGCTGGCGGACGCGAGCGCCGGCGAGGTCGTCGAGCGGGCCGTCGAGCGCGAGCGTCTCCGCGTGGAGACGCTCATGGAGCGCGACGGCGTCAACCACGCCGAGATACGCTCGGACCTCCAGAAGTCGATGACGGCGAACGTCAACGTCTTCCGGAACGAGGAGGGCCTGAAGCAGGCGCTCCGCGACATCCGGCAGGCACGCGAGGACTACCGGGACGTCGCCGTCTCGGACCCCTCCCGGACGGTAGACACGGACCTCATCCACAACATCGAGACGCGCAACCACATAGACCTCGCGGAGGCGCTCACGCTAGGAGCGCTCGCGCGCAACGAGTTCCGCGGCGCCCACTGGCGCCAGGAGTACCAGGAGCGTCTGGACGACGAGTGGCTCAAGCACACGATGGTCGCCTGGAACGACGGGCGCCCGGAGCTGTACTACACGGACGTCATCCTCGAAGGCGAGAGCAAGACGTACGAACCGACCGAGCGGAGCTACTAATCCGGGTCGGGGCCGCCGACCCCCGATCGATGTGAACACACGTCGAGATAAGCGCACCGCAGGCGGTGGTCCGTGCTACCGATAGGAGGTTATTTGTCGTCGCGTGGAGTACTGGGTACGCGGAAGGGCACTGCGTGGGAGACCGTCGGCCGCCGGGAGGGATGCGTGACCCGCGGTCGAGCGAGGGCTTCGCGTGGACTATCTCCCGCCCCTTCCACCACATTCCTCGGGAGACGGGACGGCCAGCGCGACAGCAGTCACCCTCGGCTGTGCTGACATAACAGTTCCGCCCGTCGGATTCCCGGACCGTCCCCGAGCCAGTAGGCATATCCCGGCTCCCCGAGGAGGGGCCGATATGCAGGCCGTGATTCTCGCTGCGGGCGAAGGGACCCGGATGCGACCGCTGACGCACTCGACGCCGAAACCCATGTTGCCGGTCGCCGACCGGCCGCTGGTCGCACACACCGCCGACGCCGCCGTCGAGGCGGGCGCCGAGGAACTGGTCGTCGTCGTCGGGTACGAGGCGGACGACGTCCGGGAGTACTTCGGCGAGGAGTACGCCGGCGTCCCCGTCCGCTTTGCCGTCCAGGAGGAACAGCTGGGAACGGGCCACGCCGTCGATTGCGCGCGCGAGTACATCGACGGGGACTTCGCGGTCCTCTACGGCGACAACCTCTACGACGCCCCGAGCATCGCCGACCTCTTCGAGAACGGCCCGAGCGTCGCCGCGTTCCGGGTCGAGAACCCGACGAACTACGGCGTGCTCACCCTCGACGGCGAGCGGGTGGTGGACATCGTCGAGAAACCCGACGACCCGCCGACGGACCTCGCCAACGCCGGCGCGTACGTCTTCCCCGAGGAGGCCCGCGACTGGCTGGACGTCCCCAAGAGCGAGCGCGGCGAACACGAGTTCACGGACGTCCTCGCCCGTGTCATCGACGAGTACGAGGTGCGGGCCGTCGAGGTCGACCGCTGGATGGACGTCGGCCGGCCGTGGGAGCTGCTGGAGGCCAACGAGTGGAAACTCGGCGAGTTGGAACGCGATATTC
>CAYYSW010000115.1:0-1303 GCA_964474395.1 uncultured Halobacteriales archaeon | reverse complement strand
GGGCCGGCCCTGATTCGCTCGGGTGCGGACGTTGGGCCGAACGCCTACGTCCGCGGGGCGACGTGCGTCGGCGAGGGCTGTCACGTCGGCCACGGCGTCGAACTGAAGAACACCGTCCTCATGGGCGGCGCGAGCGTCCCGCACCTCTCGTACGTCGGCGACAGCCTCCTCGGCCCGGACGTGAACTTCGGCGCGGGGACGCAGGTGGCGAACCTCCGACACGACGACGAGGACGTCCAGCAGACCGTGAAGGGGGAGCGGGTCTCGACGGGCCGCCGGAAGTACGGCGTCGTCGCGGGCGACAGCGTCAAGACGGGCATCAACACGTCGCTCGCGCCGGGCGTCGTGCTCTCGGCGGGCGCGATGACGACGCCCGGTGAGTCGGTGACCCGCGACCGATAGTCCCCGAAGACACTTGTATCAGTACGGGGACAGTCCCGCTATGACCGGTCCCCCGTCCCGGCGGACGGTCCTCCGCCGCGCCGCGCTGACCCTCCCCCTGTTCGCCGGCTGTTCCCTCCCGAACCGGGACGCTCCGGCGACGACCACCCCCGAGAGCTACCCACACCTCGAAGCGACGGCCACGTACCTCGCGGACGGTGTCGACGTCGCGCTTCCCGCGTCGGTGCCCCGTGCCGAGACGCCCGGCGAGGCCGGACTCGCCGTCTTCCCGCCGGCCCCGGACACCGAACCGGGCGACGCCGTGACGTGGCTGGTCGACGGGACGGCCGTCGCCGTCCTCGGCCGTCCGGCCGACGAGTTCCTCCTCCGTGTACAGCGGAGCGAGGCGGCCGACGAGGCGTTCGGCCGACGCGGGTACGGCGTCTCGGACAGGCCGCCGCACCTCCAGGTCGCGTTCGGCGTCGGGGGCGACGGTGAGGGGTACGTCTCGACGCACAGCTACACGTGGGGGGACCTCGACGAGGGCGAGCGACCGAGCGACGAGCGGGTACTGGAGTCCCTCGACGAGGCACTCGCTGACGGGCCCGACCGGACTGCGGGTCCGGCCTGAGCCCCTCAGCGGTCCACGTCGCCCATGATGGGGTCGATGCTCCCCAGCGTCGCCACGAGGTCGGGGATGTACCCGCCCTCGGCCATCTCGGGGAGCGCCTGGAGGTTCGAGAACGACGGGCCGCGGATCTTGAAGCGTGCGGGCGTGTCCGTCCCGTCGGACCGGATGTAGATACCGAGTTCGCCCTTCGCGGCCTCGACCGCGCGATAGATCTCGGCGTCCCGTTCCGGGCGAATCGTCCGGGGGACGTTCGACTGGATCTCGCGGTCGTCCTCGGGCCAGTCCTCGAGC
>CAYYSW010000114.1:0-8173 GCA_964474395.1 uncultured Halobacteriales archaeon | reverse complement strand
TGGGTCACCACGAGGACCGCCTGGAGATCGCCGAGTCGTTCGGCGCGACCGAGACCATCGCCGCCCGTGGCGAGGAGGCGGTCGAGCGCGCCCTCGAAACCACCTACGGCGGCGCGAACCACGTCGCCGAGTGCGTCGGTGCGGCGTCCTCGATGGACACCGCCATCGACGTCTGTCGCCCCGGCGGGACCGTGGGGTACGTCGGCGTCCCACACGGCCTCGACGACGACGGGCTGGACGTCCTCTCGATGTTCGGGGACAACATCGGGCTCCGCGGCGGCGTCGCGCCGGTCCGGGCGTACGCGGAGGAACTGATGGCCGACGTCCTCCAGGGGACGCTCGACCCCTCGCCGGTGTTCACGGAGACGGTGGACCTCGACGGCGTCCCGGAGGGCTACCGGATGATGGACGAACGCGAGGCCGTCAAGGTACTCGTGAAACCGTAGGGCGACGGTTCCCGGGAGACGAAACTCACATTGCCGTTCCGCGTCGCCCTGAGGTATGCGCGGCCCCCGGGCCCGGTCCGTCCTGCGACGGCTTCGCCGCATCGAGCGGCGGGAACTGCGGGAGTTCCGCGTCTGGCTCGAACGGACCCGGAACCTCGTCCACCTCTCGGTCCTGCTGTTCGTCCCCCTGCTCATCGCGCTGGTGACGGCCATCTCAAACGCCGTCCCGGCGTTCTCGTTCCTGCTGTTCCCGCCGCTCGCCTCGGGCACCTACACGCTCTTCGCCAACCCCTCGGGGCGCTACTCCTCGCCGACGCGGTTCGTCGCCGGCCTCACCGTCGGCGCGCTCTGTGGCTGGGTCGCCTTCGAGGTCGGCCGGCTGTTCTACCCCGTCGGGCCGATGGGCGTCGACGTCGGCGGGGCCGCTCTCTCGGTGTTCCTCACCGGTGCGGTGACGTGGGCGTTCGACCTCGAGGAGCCGGCGGCGTTCTCCAGCGCGCTGCTCGTCCTCGTCGCGGACATCCCCCTGAACACCCCTCGTCCGCTGGGGCTGTCCGGCCGCTCCATCTACGTGGTGAGCATCGCGCTGTCGAGTGCGCTCATCGCGACGCCGTTCGTCCTCTGGCGCCGGTCGTTCTACCAGGAACGCGCCCGTTACCTCTACCAGTCGACGAAGGGCGACGACCACGTCCTCGTCCCGATGCGGGGGCCGAACCCGGACGCGACGGCGATGCTCGCCGCCCGACTGGCGGCGGCCCACGACGCGGGCAAGGTCGTCCTGTTGGACCTCGTGAGCGAGGAGACGGTCGCGGACGCCCGTCGGGAGGTCGCACAGGGTGACGGGACCGGACGGGCCGCCACCGACGGCGGCCGGCCGGAGGGGTCCGAGGGGGCGCCCCCCGACGGCGCCGAGGGGATGGCCGACATCAACGAGGACGCCACCCGCGAGGTGACGGAGATGGTCGCCGACGACCTCGAATCGCGGGCGGCGGGCATCCGCTCGAAGGCCAACGTCCCCTGCGAGGTGGTCGTCGCCACGGAGGGGTCGAACCCCGCCGACACCGTGATGCAGGCCGCCCACGAGACCAACTGCGACCTCATCGCGGCCGCCTACGAGGCCGAGGACGGGCACCTCTCGGGGTTCCTCGGCGACCTGTTCAGCGGCGACGTGGACGTCATCGTCCACCGCTCGTGTGACGGCCGCCAACAGTGGAAGCGCGTGCTCGTCCCGGTCCGGAAGGCGGGCGACACCGCCCACGAGATGGTCGACTTCGCGACCCGGCTCGCGGGCCGGACCGGTCGCGTCGCGGTCTGTCACTGCATCGACCGCGAGGCCGACCGCCGGAGCGCCGAGGAGATGCTCGCGGACATCGTCGAGACCGTCAGCGCCGCCTGCGAGACGCGCGTCTCGCGGCTCGACATCGCCGAGTTCCTCGAATCGACCGCCCCGAGCTACGACCTCGTCATCATCGGGTCGAGCGGCGACCGGACCGCCGCCTCCCGCCTCGTCGCCCGCCCGACGTTCGAGCGCCTCCGGGACCCGGACACGGACATCGTCATCCTCGACCGCAACTACCGGTAGGCCGCCGGGACCGCTCTCCCCTGCTAGCACGTATGACGGCCAGGAGACAGGTTCATCTCCTCGCGCGTCCATGGGAACGAGCATGACTCGCAGCATCCGAGTAGCGGCCGCGCTGGCGCTCGCCGCGCTCGTCGTCCTCGCCGGGGTCGCCTTCACGTTCGCCGACTTCGCCGCCATCGAGAGCCGGACCGACGCTCGGACCACCGTCGTCACGGGCGCGATCGACGGGTCGGACGCGGCGTTCGACGACACCGTCTCCCTCTACGTCGCCAAGGAGGGGCCGTTCGCCGATAGCGTCGCCGACGCCCTCGTCGCCGAGTTCGCCGCCGCCGGCGTCACCGCCACGCGCGTCGACGACCTCTCGGGCCTCGACGGTCCCGTCCTCGCCGTCGCGGTCCCCGACTACGCGCTCGACTACACGCCCTGGTCGTCCGACGCGGCGGCCTCCCTCCGGTTCGCCTACTCGTCGGTCGGCAACGCGACGGCTCTCGAGAACGCCCTCGCCGGCGGGAACGACGTCGTCAACGACGGGTCGAACCCCTACGTGCTGATCGGCGACGTCTCGACGACCGATCGCTCGACGGGCCTCATGTCCGTCGCCGGCTACGACCGCCACGTGATGGCGGCCGTCTGTGACGAGACCGTCGCGCGGTTCCTCGCGGGAGTCCGCGCCTAATCCCGTCCCCGTCCCCGCCCCCGTCCCCCGCCCGCTTCCCCGTTCGCCTCGTCCTCGTCCTCTTCGAGCAGTCGCGCCGCGAGGTCCTCGACGCCGGCGTCGCCGAGGGCGCTCCTGACGAGGAGGTGGCCGCCGATGACCGCGGGGCTGATGACGCTGTCGGCGCCCGCCCGCCGGAGCTTCTTGGTGTTCTCGCGGTCGCTCGCGCCGGCGACGATGCGGAGGTCAGGGTTGAGTTCGCGGGCGGTGAGGATAGCAAGCGCGTCCTGTGCGTCGTCGTCGGTGGCGGCGACGAGCGCCCGGGCGCGCTCGATGCCGACGCGCCGGAGGGGTTCCTCGTCGCTCGGGTCGCCGGTGAGTACCTCGAATCCCCGTTCGCGGAGTTCGATGGCCCGGTCCGACGAGCGGGTGACGATGACGGCCTCGATGGTGTCGCCGCCGAGTTCTTCCAGTATCGGTTCGGTCAGGTCGCCGAAGCCGACGACGATGACGTGGTCTTCCAAGAGGTCGATGTCTGAGTCGCTCATTGTTCCGAGTGCTTTCTCGAAGCGCGCTTCGATAGCCGGGCCGAGCAGCGTCCCCAGCGCGATGGCGAAACTCGCCGTCCCGACGATGAGGTAGCTGAGGCCGAACAGCCGGCCGATGGGGCTGTCGGGACTCACGTCGCCGTAGCCGACGGTGCTCGCCGTGACGACGGCGTACCAGAGGGCGTCGATGGGGTTCGTGATGGCACCCTGCGGGAACTCCTCGCGGAGGACCCACGCCCCGGCGGTGCCGTAGACGAGGCTGCCGACGAGTGCTCCCAGCGCGGCGAGTTGTCCCGTCGTCAGCTCCGCCTCCCGGGTGAACACGCGCCGGTTGACGAACACGACCGGGAGGCTCACCAGCGAGAGGACGACCAGCGGCAGGGAGTAGGGACTGGCCTGCAGGATGCCCTGAAGTGCGGTCACCGGCAGGAGCACCATCGTCATGTACCAGCCCGTGCGCAGGCCCCGGCGGAGGGCGTACGCGCCGACGAGCATCAGGAAGCCCGTCATCGTACCGGTGAACCCCGCCGTCTGCTGGATGGCCTGCGGGATGACGCCCGGGAGCGGTCCGGGGAGGTCGAAGCCGCGTGCCGCGATGTTGACGACGCCCGTCGCAAAGGAGAGCAGGGCGACCACCACGGTCAGGAGGACGGCGACGCGCGCCCGGAGCAGGACGGGCCGGTCGCTGGCCGCCGTTCCCTCCGCCTGCCGGCCCCGTCGTGCCATACCCCTCTCTGCGCCCCCGGGAAGGAAAAACGGTTCCGTCCGGCGGTCACGGTCCGACGACCGACGCGTTCGGTAGGCATTTGTACGCCGGTTCCCACCGCGGAACATGGCTTCGTTCCCGCTCGAACTCGTCTACGGGGTCTACCTCGGGCTTCTCACTGGCGTCATCCCCGCGCTCGTCTCCTGGGTGCTCGGGTTCGTCGTCCGTTACTTCACCGGGGTGGCCATCCCCGGGTTCGGTGTCGTCGTCCTCGGCCTCGCCATCGCAGGGGTCAACGGGGGCCTGCTGGCGCTCTCGGACCCGTCCGTCATCGGCTCGGTCGGGACCGGCGTCCCCGTCATCGTCGCCATCGTCGTCATCGTGATGATGTCGCTGTACGCCCACGCGAAGGGCGACGAGATGGGCGCCGCCTTCCCGAAACGCGTCTCCCTCCGGTCGCTCCGCGAACGGACGCTCTCGGCGGACGTGGTGGAACTCGTCGGCGGGCGGGGGGAGGTGACCGTCGCCGTCACCGGCGACGTGGGCGACATCGAGGGCTATCCGCCGCTCTCGCCGGACCTGCGCGCCGCTGTCCGCGGGGAGGAACTCGCGCTCCCGGCCGACCTCCCGCTCTCGGAACTGGAGACGCGCTTCGCCGACCGCCTGCGGGCCGCGTTCGACCTCTCCGAGGTGCTCGTCCGCATCGACGAGCGCGGGCGGGCGACGGTCAGCGCCGCCCCGCCGCTGTCGGGCGTCTCGAAGCGCGTCCCCGAGGGGCGGCGAGCCGTCTCCGTCGAGACGCTCGTCCCCACCGGCGTCGCCCGGGGCGACGAGGTCACGCTCCACTCATCGGCCGGGGCGGTCGAGGGAACCGTCGTGAGCGTCGGAACGACGGCCGGCGACGACGGGCCGTCGAAGCCCGCCCCGAAAGCGACGGTCACCGACGGCGGCGAGGAGGAGGCCGATGACGAGGCGACGCCGGCTCCCACCCGTAGGCCCGTCGCCGCCGGCGGCGAGGGCCGACTCACGGTCGCGGTCACGCGCAGCGACGCCCGTGACCTCCTCGCGAGCGAGGCGACCCCGACGGTGGTCGTCGGGGCCCGCGGCACCCGCCGGGAGTTCGAACTCCTCTCGCTCCTGCGGCGGGCCGGCCGGCGCATCCGTCGCATCCCCATCGGGGAGGGGGTCCTCGACGGCGTGACGCTGGGGAGCGTCGGCGTCCGGGACACCTACGGCGTCGCCGTCCTCGCGGTCCGCCGCGACGGACGCTGGCAGTTCGTCCCCTCGGGGAACACCCGCCCGGAGGCGGGCGACGAGGTGCTCGCCGTCGGGACCGGGAACGACCTCGACGCCTTCGCGGGGGCCGTCTCGTGAGCGCGGTGGTCCTCCAGTCCCCGGCGCTGGCCGAGACCCTGCTGATGCAGGCCGCACGCGTCCTCGGCATCGCGCTGCTTTCGGGGGCCATCGCGACGGTCGTCGGCGCGCTCCACCGGGGATACGCCGGGTCGCGGGTCCCCGAGGGGCTCTCGGTCCTCGCGGGCGTGAGCGTCGCCGCCCTCGTCCTGAACACGAAGGCCGTCCTCGAGGGGGTCATCGAATCGGGGGCCGCCCTCCCCGGCGCCGGAGCCATGCTCGCGAACGTGGTCATCTTCCTCGGGGCGGGACTGGCAGCGAGCGCCGGCGGCCGCATCGGTGACAACGTCGGTCGGACGGCCTTCGCCGACGCGCCGGACGTCCGGCGCATCGTGGACACCGTCGGGCGCCAGACGACCGTCACCCTCCCCGAGGACATCGAGCCGATGGACGAACACGACCCCGTCCCCCCGGAGACCGTCGACCGACTCGCGGGGGCGTCGTTTTCCTTCCCCCGGCGGCTGACTGTCGAGGAGTTGCGCGAGCGCCTCGTGACGCGCCTGAAGACCGACTACGGCATCGGCTACGTCGACGTGGAACTCGCCGACGACGGGACCGTCGAGTACCTCGCCGTCGGCGGGCGGGTCTCGGGGCTCGGCCCGACGCTCCCGCCGGGGACGACGGCCGTCGCGGTCCGGGCGGACCCGGCCGAGAGCGCCAGCGCGGGCGACCTCGTGCAGGTCTGGGGCGGGTCGGGGACCCCAGAACACGTGACCACCGCGGAGCTGCGCGGCGTGGCCGGGGACGTGGTGACCCTCGCCGTCGACGAGGCCGACGCGCCCGACCTCGCCGCCGACGGGCGCTACCGCCTCCTGACGCTGCCCGCGCAGGCCCGCGCCGACCGCGAGTTCGCCGCGCTGTTCCGAGCGGCCGACGAGACGATGGCCGTCGTCACCGTCGAGGAGGGGAGCGCGCTCGTCGGCGTGACGGTGGGTGCGCTCGCGCCCGCCGTCGTCGCCATCCGGGGGCCGGACGGCGGTCGGGCGGTCGAGGCGACCCCGGGGCGCGACCGGACGCTCGCCGCCGGCGAGACGCTGTACGCCCTCGGCCGGCCGGGGGTCCTCCGGCGGCTGGAGGCGGCGGCGAGCGACGGGGACGCGGAGCCGCCGACTGTCGAATCGCCGGCCGACGACTGACCCGGCGGCGTGGGGTAGGTTCTTTTCGCCGGGGGCGATAGGGGTGGTATGCGCTGGAAGCTCTTCGCGAACCTCGCCGAGACGGCCGGCGAGCGGGAAGTCGAGGTCGACGTCGAACCGGGCGCCACCTTCGGCGACGCCGTCGACGCGCTGTTCGAACGCCACCCCGAGCTCCGGGAGGAGGTCCTCGACGAGGACGGCGAGTTGCGCGAGCACATCCGTGTCCTGCGGAACTCGAAGAACCCCTTCGTCTCCGACGAGGGCTACGAGACGACCCTCGAAGCCGGCGACGAACTCGCGATGTTCCCGCCGGTCAGCGGCGGGAGTCGCCGACGGAACCTCACACTTCTCTGAGCCCGGTGGTTCAGGGGTCGAACGAAGCTCGCCGGTCGAGCGTGGCCCGCGCCGGACGGGGGGTTGAGGAACTACCGGCGGTCGGTGAGGTCCGCCGCCAGAACGAAGTCCGGTTCGTCGCTGATGTCCGTGCGCGTGTAGGCCACGTCGCTGACGTGCCAGACCGTCTCGGGGACGAGCACGCGCGTCCGGTCGGCGCCGAGGTCGGCGGCGTCGGCCGCGATGGCCGCGAACAGCGAGCGCGCGCACTCGACGTCGGCCCATCCGGCGGCGCCGTACTCGGCCCACGTCTCCGTCCCGTCGTCATCGTCGGGCCGGTCGTAGGTCCGGGTGCGGTAGGCCATCGCCCGGACGCCCTCGTCGTGGACCGCGAAGGTCCGCTGTTCGTCCGACGCGCGCCGGAGGCGGTCGCGGGTGACCTCCGAGAGCGCCCACGACTCGTCCATGTCGAGGCCGAGCCCAGCGAGGTGTTCGCGGGCGGGGCTGTCGGTCCAGTAGCGCCACGCTGCGGCGGGGTCCTCGGTCACGTCGAGGTCCGGGGCGGCGTCCGCGTCGGGGGTGGGGTGCGCCCATCGGAACTCCGTCTCGGGGGCGAAGCCCGTCGCCCGTGACTGGCCGAGGCCGGCGATGTTCCACGAGAAGACCATGTTCCGACAGACCGTCGCGCCCGCCCCGGCGGCCCAGTCGAAGACGGCGTGCGAGAGGTCGAGGCTGACGCCGCGCCCGCGGTAGTCGGGGTTGACGCGCATCCCCTGTGCCCACGCCTCGTCCTCGCTCAGCACGACGCCCTGACAGATGCCGGCGATGTCGCGCCCGGCGTCGAGGACGAACGTCATCTGGCCGTCCCCGTCGTCGGCGATCCACTCGTCGAAGACGCGCGGGATGTAGTCGCTGCCGCCCCGGTCGGCCCACGTCTCGCTCGTGAACCCGACGACCGATTCCCTGTCCTCGGGGCGGACGGGTCTGACCTCGATGTCCCCGCCGCTCATGTCCAGGGGACCGAGCGGTCCGTGATCTCGCCGGCGAGCGAGGTACGCATGGTCTCCTCGACCGAGCGGGCGTTCGCCAGCGCCCACATGAGCTTCACCTTCGCGGTGCCGGGGAGGGTGTCCTCGGCCTCGACGACGCCCGCGTCCAGCAGGTCGCGCCCGGTGTCGTAGACGCGGTCACAGACCCGTCCCTCCAGACACTGGCTGGTCATGACGACGGTAGTGCCGTCGTCGACGAGTTCCTCGATGCGGTCGATGCGGTCGGTGTGGACGTGCCCGAGGCCCGTCCCCTCGATGACGACGCCCGACTTCCCCTCGCAGATGTCGAGGAACGCGGGGTCCAT
>CAYYSW010000113.1:0-8175 GCA_964474395.1 uncultured Halobacteriales archaeon | reverse complement strand
CGCGGTCGCCGGTCGCCACGCCGAGGACGAGTCGACCGCCCGAGAGGCAGTCGACCGACGCCGCGCTCTCGGCGACGTGCAGCGGGTGGCGAAGCGGGAGGACGACGCTCGCCGTCCCGAGCGCGACGTCCTCGGTGTGTGCGGCGGCGTAGGTCAGCCACGACCACGGGTCGAACGTCTGGCCGGCGTCGCCGAACCGGGGCCAGTAGAGGGGCACGTCCCGCGCCCAGAGACCGTCGAACCCGACGGCCTCGGCGTGGGCCGCGAGCTCCATCTCCCGGTCGGGGTCCGGCCGGGACTCCTTGCTGTCGGTCAGCGGGAACCCGGTCCCGAAGGTGAGACCGTCCCCGCCGAACAGGCGTTCGTACCCTGCGTTCTCGTGCCCGTCGGTCACGGGCGGGAGTCGGGGGCGCGCCGACTTGTCGCTGTGGGTCGGGGTGGGGTCGGTCCGGGGGTCCCGACTCGCGACTCGCGACTCGACGGACCGCCCAGTCAGTCGGAGCAGCCCTCGGCGTCCTCCTCGATGGGGACGTCGACCAGCGGTCCCTCCCGGATGCGGACGATAACCACGTAGCAGTCCCCCGGCTTCCGTTCGTCGGGGACCGTCTGTACCCGAGAGCGCCCTCCAGGCGGGGAGGGCGCGCCGTTTCACGCCGGGAGACTGTGTTGAGTCACGATAGCTCTTCTGAGAGGAAGTCCAGGATCGGCCGGTCGAAGCGCGGCCCCCCGCAGACGACCGCCTCGTGGCCGGTCGCGTCGAGGCGGACGAACGGGGCGTCGGCGAGGCGGGCCGTCCGCTCGAACTCGGCGGCGGTGAAGAAGGGGTCCTCGGTGCCCCCGACGACGAGCGTCGGGACGTCGAGGCCGTCCAGTACCGGGGTCGCGTCGTGTGCGAGGCAGGCCCGCGCCGAGAGGTCGAAGTCGACGGCCGCCGGCGGCACCGACACGAGACGGTCGTAGGGGTAGGTGACGGCGCGCATCGCCCGTCGGAGCGCCCCGACGGCGACGGCGTCCACCCCGGCGCGGTAGATACGTCCCCACTCGTCCGCGGCGGCCCACTCGCGCCACTGTTCGATGCGTTCGCGGCCGTGGGGGCTCAGCCGTGCGCCGGCCAGCCCGCAGACCAGTCGGCGGACCCGCTCTGGAACGTCGGCGGCGAGGTGCTGGACGACGAACCCGCCCATCGAGACGCCGAGGAGGTCCACCTCGCCAGCGGGGAGCGCCCTCGCGAGGTCGGCGGCCATGTCGCGGGTCGTGTGGTCGGCGGGCAGGCCGACCGGCCGACTGTAGACGTACACCGGGCCGGGATACCCCCGGCGGCGGAGACGGACTCCTAGGGTCGCGACCACGCCGGCGAACGGGAGGGAGTCGGTGACCCGAAGCAGAGGGTCGTTGAGACCCGTGACGACGACCAGCGGCGTCTCGTCCGTCCGCTCGGCCGGCGGGCCGACCCGGACGAACGGGTGGTCGTACCGCTGGCCGAGTGCCACGTGGGGCCAGCGCGTGTCCATACGCGACCCTCGCCGGGCGCGGGGAAAAGCGACCCCACTCGTCGCGAGGGCAACGGGAGGAATCGGACCGCGGTTCCGGGTCGGAGCGTTCGCGTGTCGGGCGTTAGAGGACGCCGAACCCCGGCATGGGGCCCAGTATCGCGTGCATCGCCACGCCGACGATGATGGCGGGGATGGTCGTGTAGATGGACGCCACGACGGCGGCCGTCTTGTCGATGGCGATGAGCGGGAACAGCGCGTCGCCGTCCTGGCTGATGGCGTTGGCCGTCAGCGCGGAGAACGGGATGCCGCCCTGCGCGTACGCCGTCGCCAGCACGATCTGTGGGCCACAGCCCGGGATGAGGCCGACGAGCGCGCCCATGACGGGCGCGAGGAGGCCCGCGGCGGTCGCCACGCCCGCGACGTCGAGGTCGAACAAGAAGACAGGGAACTCGTAGGCGACGTACGCCGCGAGGACCCACACCGTGACGAACGACGTCTCCATCGCCGCGTGGGTGAACGTCTCGTAGACGTTCTCGAAGCTGTCCTGCCCGTGGCCGACGTGGCCGTGCCCGACGTAGTTCCGCCCGACGAAGTACAGGTAGAACGACAGCACGGTCCCCGAGATGCCGAAGACGGTGAACGCGCCGGCGAAGCCGACACCCACTTCGAGGGGGACGTCCGGCGCGCCCCGCAGGAGGTAGAGCACGCCCGCCACGAGGGCGACGCCGGCGGCGACCCACCAGAGCGCGAGCGCGCCCTGTGTCAGGCGCCGCATGACGGGGGCGTCGCGGGTCGGCGCGCCCACCTCGCAGCCGGCCTCCTCGTAGTGGTGGACGTGGCTCCCGACGCCGGCGACGCCGCCGCTGGCGACGGCCCCGCCGTCGGTCCGGGCGGCCCGCAACTGCGCGACGGCGTCGTCGACGCGGCCCACGCCGAGCCCGACGGTGTCGATGGCGTAGCCGGTGACGATGGCCGTCACGAACGCGATGGCGTAGGCGTACAGCGCCGCCTCGGGCGCGAGCGCGAGGATGACGAACGCGCTGTCGCCTGCGGTGGCGATGAGCGTCGCCACGACGGTGCCGAAGCTCACCGTACCGCGGACGTACAGCGGCATCATCACGATGGCGCCGCCACAGCCCGGCGTCAGGCCCATCAGCGCGCCGACGAGCGGCTGGGCGCGCTTGTGTTCGTCGAGCGCGCGGATGAGCCGGCCGTCGGTCCGGTACTGGACGTAACTGAACAGCAGGACGGTGACGGCGACGAACGCGCTCACCTGGACGAACCCGTCGCGCACGAGGGAGACGAACAGCTCGCCGAGCGCGGGCAACGACACTCCCTGCAAAGGGGAAACGACGACTTCAGGCCTCATATCGAGACTCCGCTGCAGGTTTAGACATATCTAACTCTTGATTTCGCGGGAGACAACTTATAGATGGTGGTGCCCTCCAGCGTCGCTCCCGTGGCGGAAGGTTCAGGCGACGGGCGGCCGGAGCGGTGGTATGACTCCCGAGGAACTCCGTGCGGCGGTCCCGGCCTTCGAGGACGGCATCTACCTCAACACGGGCGCGTCCGGCCCCTCGCCCGAACCGGTCCTGGAGGCGACGACCGACTTCGTCCGGCACCACGAGACGGCCGCCCCCGTCGAGGAGGGCTGTTACCCCGCGGCGTTCGACGTTTTCGACGAGACGCGCGAGCGCGTCGCCGAGTTCCTCGGGGCGGCCCCCCACGAGATCGCTCTCACGTCGAGCACCGCCGACGGCATCAGTCGCGTCGCCGCGAGCATCGACTGGGAACCGGGCGACGTCGTCGTGCGGACCGACTGCGAGCACTCCGCCGGCATCCTCCCGTGGTGGAACCTCCGTGAGCGGGGCGTCGAGGTGCGCGTCGTCCCCACCGAGGACGGGCGGGTCGACCGGGAGGCCTACGCGGACGCCGTCGCGGACGCGCGCCTCGTCGTGTTCAACTCCATCACGTGGAACTACGGCACACGCCTGCCCGTCGCCGACCTGACCGCCGAGGCCCACGACGCCGGCGCGCAGGTCCTCGTCGACGCCGTCCAGTCGCCCGGCCAGACCGCCGTGGACCTCGGGGAGTGGAACGCGGACTTCGCCGCGCTGGCGGGCCACAAGTGGCTCCTCGGGCCGTGGGGCGCGGGCGTCCTCTACGTCCGGGAGGACGTCGCCGAGGGGATGCGACCGGCGCAGGTCGGCTACCGGAGCGTCGCGGAGCCGGACGCCGCCGAACCCGAACTGAACGCCGGCGCGCCCCGCTTCGAGGTCGGGACGACCAACCCCGCGCCGTACGTCGGACTGGGTGCGGCCATCGACACGCTCGAATCGGTCGGGATGGGGGCCGTCGAGTCGCATATCGCGGACCTCGCCGCGCGGCTGGTCGAGGGGCTCGGCGACCGGGCGCTCGGCCCCGCCGACCCCGAATCCGGGCTGGTCCCCTTCGCCGCCGAGGACCCCGTCGGGCTGGTCGACCGGCTGGCCGACGAGGGTATCGTCGTCCGCGACCTCCCGAACCCGCAAGCGGTCCGGGCGTCGGTCCACGTCTTCAACACCGCCGCCGACGTGGACGCGCTGCTCGACGCCCTCTGAGGGTTACCGGAGGGTAAGCGAGCGGCTAAGCCGTCGGCGTGCTACCCGGACGGCGTCATGTCGAAGGCACAGCGGCTCCGTCCGGTCGTCCGTGGCGCGGACGAGGGCGACGTGTACAACATCCTCGGGGGTATCGCGATGCTGAAGGCGACCGGCGAGGAGATCGGCGGGTCGTTCGGCCTCGTCGAGCGACGCTCGAACGCCGGGATGCAGACGCCGCTGCACGTCCATCGCTCCGACGACGAACTGTTCTACGTCATCGAGGGCAGGTGAGCTACCACATCGACGGCGAACACGTCGTCGCGCTCGCGGGGACGACGGTGTTCGCGCCCCACGCCGTCCCCCACGCCTTCCGCGTCGACGAGGACGGGACCCGGTGGCTCGACATCCGCGAGAGCGGCGGCGAGGAGTTCTTCCGGGACATCGGCCTCGACCACGAGGGACTCCACCTCCCGACCGTCGGCCCGCCGACCCCGGAGATTGAGGCGAAAATCGAGGCGAATCTGGAGACGTACGACCTCGAACTGCTCGGCCCGTCGCCGTTCGCGGACTGAGACGGCCCGTCAGACCACCGACCGCCGGGACCCCTCACACTCCTCCCGACGCCCGACCCCGGCCGGCGAGTCGGTGCGGTCTTGCCCGGGCGCGCGCAGGACTCACCCATGCCCGCCGACCTAGCGGAGAAGACCGACCGGTACGAACGACTGCTCTCGGAGGCCCTCGACGCGGCGAGCGTCGCCCCGCCCGCGGGAACGCCGCTGGCCGAGGCCGCCGCGGAGTTCGAGGAGATGGCCGAGTCGTATCTCGCCGACGGCCGGCACTTCAGGGACCAGGGCGACCTCGTGAACGCGCTGGCGTCGTTCTCCTACGGCCACGCGTGGCTCGACGCGGGGGCGCGCCTCGGCGTGTTCACCGTGCCCGAGGAGGGCCACCTCTTCACCGTGTAGGTCAGTCGTCGACCTCGACCTCCTGCGTCTCGTCGGCCGGCGCGCCGATTGCGGCCTCGGCGAGGATCTCGTTGGCCCGGCGGAGGCGCTCGGAGAGCGCCTGGTGGGAGATGCCGAGGTCGTCGGCGATGGAGCCGAGCGTGGCGTCCCGCGGTATCTTGAAGTACCCGTCCTCGAGGGCGGCCTCCAGCGCCTCGCGCTGTTCGTCGGTGAGGTCGTACTCGCCGTGTTCGCCGGTGCCGCCGAGCTCGTAGATGCGCTCGATGCGCAGGTCGATGTCGTACTCCTCGAAGATGGTCGCGGCGATCGAGAGCGCGCTGCGCTGGGGGAAGAGCACGCGGAACGACCAACTCGCGTTCTCGCCGGTCGCCCCGAGCATCGTCGCGTCCTCGAGGAGCACGGCGATGGCGACGGAGACCGGCGTGTTCCACTCGATGGAGTAGAGCCAGCGGCCGTCGACGTCCCCGAGGTTCGAGACCTCCCCGACCGTGTCGTCGTTGGTCAGCGCCTCGTGGGCCCGCTCGTGGTCCTCGGTCTGCAGCCAGACGAGGTTCGAGAGCCCCGGTGTGTTGTGCGCGACACCCTGTAGGACGTCTATCTTCAGGTCGGAACACGCGTCGAAGGCCTCGTCGAGGGCGAACTCCTCGGCCGGAATCCTGAGTTCAGCGATCGTTGTCATAGTGATGGAAGTATCTGTGAACCGCTGGCGAGCGCTCGGGGGGACGCGAACCCGGGACGACCCGCGGTCGTCTCCCGCAGTGGTATCCGGTCCCAACCCGACCGAGTGCAGTTTCGTTCCCGCGTTCGATGCACATGGACAAAAACGTTAGCCACTTCGCGAGCCCCGCTCGCGCAGGACGGCGACGACCTCGTAGGCGAACACGAGGAGGACGACGGCGAGCGACCCCCACGCGAGGACGGCGAACAGGGTCGGACCGAGGGTCACTCCCGCTCACCCCCGTCGGTCGCGCCGTCGAGACGCGTCACCTCGCGGCGCAATCGGCCGAGGTCGTAGTCCGCCGGGGCGAGCGCGGCGAGTGCGGCGGTCAGTCCTCCGGAGACACCCGCGGCCCCGACGAACGCGAGGAAGAACGAGGGCGTCACGCCGGGAACGGGCAGGAGTGCCCGCGCCGGCGGGAAGAAGACGGCGCCCACGGCGAGGCCGCCGACGCTGGCGGCGAACGCGGCCGTCCCCCGGACCCGCGTGGAGTAGAGCCCCGAGAGCAGGGGGAGGAACGTCGCGGCCGCCAGCAGGTCGGCGGTGAGAAAGACGGTGAGGACGCTGTAGCCCTGCGCACCGACGACGATGGCCGCCAGCGCGACGACGACGGTCAGGAGGCGGGCGCCCGCGGTGAGCGCTCGGTCGCGCAGGTCCACCACGCGCGGCAGGTCGGCGGTGACGACGCTCGCGATGGCGTTGAGCATGGTGTCGGCGCTGCTCGTCACCAGCAGGACGGCGAGGACGACGACGCCGACGACCACCCACTCCGGGAGCGCGGCGTCGACCACGAGAAAGAAGGCGACGCTGGCGTTGCCCTGGACCAGCCCGCGGCCCTGCGCGACGAGCCCGAACAGACCCGCGAGGAAGACCATGGGGACGACGGTGACCGCGGTGAGGAGGAACGAGCGCCGGAGCGCGGCCTCGCCGCGCGCGGCGTAGACGCGCTGCCACCACGCCTGGTTGAGCATCTCGGCGGCGAGGATGGCGACGGCGACGTACGCGCCGAACTCCACGCCGACGAGGAACCCGGGGTCGAGCAGTCGCGGGTCCGCGGCGACGATGTCGGCGTGGACGGCGTCGGTCCCGCCGAGCGCGAGGAGCGCGCCGCCGAACGTGACCGCGAGCAGCGGGAGGATGACGAGCGTCTGGACGACGTCGGTGGCGATGCTCGCCCGGAGGCCGCCGTAGGTCGTGTACGCGAGGACGGCGAACCCGACGACTGCGGCCGTCTGCCAGCGCGGGACGCCGGCGACGAGCGACAGGGCACCCGTGATGCCCGTCATCTCGGCGGCGAGGAAGGTGAACATGTACGCGATGGTGACGACGAGGACGTAGGCGTACATCGCGCCGCCGTAGCGGGCGTAGGCGTACTCCGTCAGCGAGTGGCCCTCGGGGATGAGCCGACGGATTCGCGGCCCGAGCCCGGCGTAGACAACCATCGGGAGGGCGCTCCCGACCGCGTAGCCGACGACGGCGGCGACGCCGCCGAACGCCGCACCCGCCTCCGCGGGCGAGAACAGTATCCAGGCGCCCATGCTGGAGGCGACGAGCGTCGCCGTCAATGCCCCGCCGTCCGTCGAGTCGCGGGCCGTGATGAACCCCTCGACCGACCCGACCCGTCCCCGCGACGCGAGCGTTCCGACCGCCGCGACGAGGAGTACCACCGCCACCGTCAACCCGAGTACCAGGCCGCCACTCACCACCACGGCTCACCGTCGTTCGAGCGTGTCATAAGTGGGTTGTATTAATCGCTTGTGCATAGTCGTGACGACCGGCACGGCTGGTCGACACTCTTAAATTATTTCCGGTGCGGTTCCGCTCCCCTCCCGCGAGTCACAGATCGGCAGTTTAGGGGCGTGATAGTCCTCTCAAAGGGCGATTCAACATACGCCGGGTGAGAAAGGTTTAAATAGTTTGCGGACTAACTCAGGGTCAAGACGCGTCCTCGGGAGTAGCTTTTCTTCCCTCCCGATTCGGCGTGCATATTCACCATCATGAGCGACACCACAATTCGCACCTACACCGAGGAAATGGCCGAGTCGGAGCGGTCCGACGAGCGCCAGGCGGAGTCGGCCACCACCTGCCCGGAGTGTGACGGCCGCCTCGTCTCGGACACCGAACACGGCGAGACGGTCTGTCAGGACTGTGGCCTCGTCGTCGAGGAGGACAGCATCGACCACGGCCCCGAGTGGCGGGCGTTCGACTCGAGCGAACGGGACAGCAAGTCGCGCGTCGGCGCGCCCACCACGAACATGATGCACGACAACGGCCTGTCGACGAACATCGGCTGGCAGGACAAGGACGCCTACGGGCGGGCGCTCTCCAGCCGCCAGCGCGCGAAGATGCAGCGCCTGCGCACGTGGAACGAGCGCTTCCGGACGCGTGACTCCAAGGAGCGCAACCTCAAGCAGGCC
>CAYYSW010000112.1:5378-8271 GCA_964474395.1 uncultured Halobacteriales archaeon | reverse complement strand
GTGACGGCGCTGGCCGCGTACTTCTTCCACGAGGGACGGCTGGAGCGCCGGCACGGGTTTCTGCTCGGCGGCCTCTACGTCGCCTACTGGGTCGTTGCGCTGGTCGTCTTCGGCGGCGTCCCCCTCGGCGGCTGAGAGGGCCCGTCACAGCAGGTAGTTCGCCCCCCAGTAGGCGGCGTACGTCGCGAGCAGGAGAACGCCGCTCGCCCGTCCGACCCGACCCCGGACGAACACGCCCGCGACGAGGACGAGCGCCAGCAGGAAGAAGGGCCAGTGGACGGTGAACACCGCCCCGCCGGTGTCGATGGGCCGGACCAGCGCCAGCACGCCGGCGTTCGCCGTGACGAAGAACAGCGAACTCCCGATGACGTTCCCGACGCCGAGGTGCGGGCGGCCCTGCCTGACGGGTTCGAGCGTGAGCGCCAGCTCCTCCAGCGAGGCGACGAAGCTCACCACCGTCGCGCCGAACGCGAGGCCCGCGACGCCGAGCGCCGACAGCAGGTCGCGTGCACCCATCACCGCGAGTTCGGACCCGACCGTCATCCCGACGGCCGCCAGGAGCGCCACCCCGATGCGGTACCGCCCCTCGTGACGCTCACGGAGGGCGTCGAGCCGGTCGCTCTCGATGTCGATGTCCAGGTCGAGGTCCAAATCGAGGTCTAACTCCCCTTCCTCGTCCCGGCCGTCCCCTTCTCCCTCGGTCCCCCGCTCGTCGTCCTCGACACCCTCGGCGAGCTCCTCGCTCGCGAGGTAGCGCGTGGTCGACCGGGACTCGAGCAGGTAGACGACGACGAGCAACGGCAGGTACGCGAAGGTGAGGACGACGCCGTCGAACCGGTCGAGCGTCCCGTCGAGCGCCAGCAGGAAGAACAGCGCGGGCGTCCCGAGGAAGAGGAGGAGATACGAGCGGGGGACCCTCGTCTCGAAGGGGGTGAGGACGCCGGCGATACCGACGGCCGCCCCCAGGATGAACAGCGCCTCCCCGAAGACGGTCCCGAGTGCCAGCGCCGGGAGGCCGTCCGCGACTGCCGCCAGCCCCAGCACTGCGTTCTCCAGGTCCGTACCGGCGAGCAGGACGGTGAGGAAGAACCCCGAGATACCGAGGGCCACCGCCCCCTCGGCGATGGCCTCCACGAACGTCTCGACGCTCTCGACGACGAGGACGACGCCGACGAGGAAGACGACGACGCCGACCAGTTCCCCCGGAAGCCCGAACGGCATGGTATGGTTCGACCTCCGGCGTGGCCGGCTTATAACATGGGGGTCGGTCGCACGTCGGCCCGCCGGCCCCGGGACTTATGGCGTTCGGCGCGAAGGTCACCTCGATTGCATGAGTGTGTCTGCCGTGGTCAGCCGGTACCGCCGGTCGGAGTACACCGGCGAGAACCGGTGTACGCCGTGTACCGTCGTCAACGTGTGTCTCGCCGTCGCCCTCGCCCTCGCGCTCTCGGCGTTCACCCCCCTCGTCGGCGCGGCGGCGTTCCTCGCCTCGCTCGCGACCATCTATCTCCGGGGGTACCTCGTCCCGAGGACGCCGGAACTCACCCAGCGGTACCTCCCCGCGTCGGTCCTCGCGCTCTTCGGCAAGGAGGCGGTCGAGCCGACGGTCCGGGCCGACGCCACCGAGCGCGAGGCGGGCGCGGCGCTCCTCCGCGATGCGGGCGTCCTGACCGGCGGGGGGGCGGACACCGATCTCGCCGACGAGTTTCGGGCCGCGTGGCGGGACCGACTGGCCGAGTGGGAGGGCCGCGACCCGGACGCGGACGACGTCTCGCGCCTGTTCGATGCCGACGACGTGGACCGAAAGGGCGACCTGTCGTTCGTCGTCGACGGGAACGCGATGGTGCGCTGGGCCTCGCGCGGCGCCCTCGTCGCCGACGTCGCCGCGGCGGCCGAACTCCGCGTGCGCATCGGCGGGTGGGACACCCTCGACCGCCCGGCGAAGCAGGACGTCCTGACCGCGCTCCGCCTGTTCGTGGACGAGTGTCCGGCCTGCGGGGGGCGCGTCGAGACGCGAGAACTGACCGACGACCCGTGCTGCCAGCCCGAGTACACCGCCTACGATGCCGTCTGCGGGGACTGCGGGGCGGACGTGGCGAGCGTCACGGTCCTCGGTACGCCCGAGTCGCGGTCCCATCCCGCGGTGCGCTACCTCGACTCGTGACGGGTGGTACCTAGTAGCAACCTTCTAACCGCTCGCCCTCGTTCGGTGGACTATGGTACCGGACCAGCAGTTGCCGAACATCAAGGTCGGGCGTGACGCCGAGGCGGACGCCGCCGCCGACGAGCCGGAGGAGACTCGGACGGTGGAGTACCTGAACTACCAGGTCATCGGGGAACGGGGGTGGTCACTGGAGGACGACGACCTCTTCGAGAAGGCCGCGGAGGCCGACCTGCCGACGGTCGACCACGGGACGTTCGAGGCCGGAAAGACCCGCTACATCCTCGACGCCGCCGAGGACCAGGGTTTCGAGTGGCCCTTCGAGTGTCGCGCCGCCTCGTGTGCGAACTGTGCGGCCATCCTCAAGGAAGGGGAGATCGAGATGGACATGGACCTCATCCTCACCGACGAGGAGGTCGAGGAGCAGAACATCGTCCTGACCTGCCAGAGCCTCGCCGTCACCGACGAGGTGAAACTGGTTTACAACGCCCAACACCTCGATTACCTCCGGGACCGCGTCATCGGGGTCCGGGAGGTGTAGCTGTAACGGCCCGGACTCAGAACCGCTGGACTGCCGCTTCGAGTCGCTCCTCGGGCGTGGTGTTGACGACCACCTGGTCCTCCTGATAGCGTGCCACCTCGCTCAGGTCCACGTCCATGCCCTCGTCGGCCATCGCTTCGAGGACGGCGGAGAGGACGAGCGCCTGCGAGTCCATCCGGTCTTCGAGCTCG
>CAYYSW010000112.1:374-5368 GCA_964474395.1 uncultured Halobacteriales archaeon | reverse complement strand
CGTTGATGTCGTTGAACGCCTTCTCGGCGAACCCGGTCAGCGAGTCGGAGAACTCGGAGAGGTTCCCCTCGGCCTGTTTGATCTTGCGCTCGTTGAGGCTGATGCGCGCGAAGTTGTCCACCTCCTCCAGTTGCCGTTCGAGTTCCTGGACCTCCGCTTCGAGTTCCCCGATGCGCGACTGGATCATCTCCTCGACGAGCTGCTCGAAGCTCGACCCCGACTCGCTACTGCCGTCCGCCCGACCGTTGATCCGTTCCTCGGCTACCGGGTCGTCCGCCGTCCGCTCGTCGGAGTCGTCCGCTCGCGTCTCCTCCGTCTGTTCGTCTTCCTCGTCACTCCGGCCCGGCGTCTGTCGATGCGCTCGCTGTGACATATGCGCACGGTTATCACGACAGTCCATATACTTTTGGACGACGACGCGCCCGTGATGCGGTTTCGTGGCCTGTGCGGCCGCTGGCGGTGCCGCGCCGCGCGGCGAAAAAAGGCGGGTTTCGGGTCGCTTCAGGCGGACATCGAGAAGATGGCCAGCCGCGTGTCGCGCTTGCCGCGGCGGAGCCACCCGCTGCCACCGATCTGGAACGCGATGTACTGCTTGTCCGTGCCGGGGTCGAACCAGCTGACGGGACTCGAGGAGATGGGCGCGTCGCCCGTGTCGAACTCCCAGAGCCGGTCGCCGCTCTCGGCGTCGTAGGCGATGACGTTCCCGTTCTGCGTGCCGGTGAACATCAGGCCCGTCGTGGTGGACATCGTCCCGCCCCAGAGGTAGGTCTCGCTGTCGATCCAGTCACGCCAGACCCGCTCGCCCGTCTCGGGGTCGATGGCGCTGATGGAGGCGATGTGGCCGTTGTACTCGTCGGGCATCGCCTCGGTCTCGTCCTCGAGGATGCCGCCCCAGTACTTCTTGCCCTCCTCGAACTCCTCGAAGCGCCACCACGCCTCCTGGGCGTTGTTGTGCATCTTGTAGTAGATGAGCCCGGTCTCGTGGTTGTACGTGGGCGGCTGCCAGTCGTTGCCGCCCATCCCGCCGGGCATGAACGTCCCGCGGCGCCCCTCGTCGATGTGGGGGATCATGCTGAACATGTTCAGCTGCTGGACGCCCGGTTCGGAGCGCTCGATGAGCTGGCCCGTCTCCGCGTCGACGGTGTAGGCCCAGCCGGTCTTGCCCGCGTCGACGACGACGTCTTTCGTCTGGTTGCGGTGGGATATCTCGAGGTCCTCGATGAACACGCGCGGGCACGCCGAGTCGTAGTCCCACACGTCGTGGGGCGACTCCTGGTGGAACCAGAGGCGCTCGCCGGTCTCGGCGTCGAGACAGAGCGTCCCGCAGGTGTTGCGGTTCGGGCCCGGACGAACCGACCCGTCGAAGTCCGGCCCGGGGTTCCCCACCGGGAGGTAGAGGCGGTTGCGCTTCTCGTCGAAGGTGGCGGTCATCCAGTTGGTGCCGGCGGCCTGGTTGATGGAGTCGCCGACCCACTCCTCCTCGGGGCAGGTGCGGGTGAACCACTCCTCCTCGCCGGTCTCGCAGTCGATGGCGGTGTGGAAGCCGCGTACCCCGTACTCGCCGCCGGCGCTCCCCGTGTAGAGGGTGCCCTCGTGGACGATGGGCGCCCACGTCGCCGAATAGCCCCGTTCGTGGTCGGCCGTCGAGTGGTACCACTCCTCCTCGCCGGTGTAGCGGTTGAGCGCCTGGACCCCCGAATCGAGGGTCATCATGAACACCTTGTCCTCGTAGACGGCGACCCCGCGGTTGTTGTCGTCACAGCACAGCATGACCTCCGAGGGGACGGCGTAGGTGTAGCTCCAGAGCACGTCGCCCTCGCGGGGGTCGATGGCCTTCAGGTGGTTCGGCCCGTTCGACTGGTACATGATGGGCGGGTCGCCCGGCACGATGACCGGCGACCCCTCCATGCTCGACCCGGCCCCGACCTCCATCTCGTATTCGAGTTCGAGGTCGGAGACGTTCTCCGGCGTGATGACGTCGGCGGTGGTGTAGCGATGTTGGTGGTAGTTCCCGCCGTACATCAGCCACGCCTCCTCGTTCTCCCCGGAGTTGCTCAGCATCTCCTGGGTGACGTCCTTCTCGGGGATGCGGTCGATGTCGTGTTGGTGTGTCACCGACTTATCCGGCGACCCCAGCACGCGATACCCGTTGTCCGTCTCCCGTACGACTGTGTCCTGTGCGGCCTTGACGGCCCTGTCTTCCTGTAGTGACATCGATGATTACCTCGCTTCGCTCGGGGCGCGCATCTCGTCGGTGATGCGATACGCGTCCCGACAGATCTCCTCTTGGTTGATGATGCTGATGGCGGCGCCCGCCGTGAGCGCCGCGGTCAGCTGGCTGTCCGTCAGTTCGTCCGTTCCGTCGTCCGCGACCTCGAGGGCGGCCCTCGTCATGAGATAGAGCCCCCCGAGCATCGCCTTCACGTCCCAGATAGCGTCGTCGAGCATCCGCTCGGTGATGAGCACCTGCTTCTGCCAGAGGTGGACGTCGAAGGTCCGTATCCAGAGCAACGCGCCGCCCATCGCCCGCTGGTGGAGCGGTGGGACGTCCTCGACGTTGAACTCGACGCCGTCCGGTATCTGGGCGGTGGGTACCCACCGCGCCAGCCGGTTGTCGTTGTTCGTCACGTTCATCATCAACACCGTCTGCTCGCGTTCGTCGAACCCGGCGTCGGCGAGTTCGTCGCTCAACGCGTCGGACTCGACGAACCCCTGTGCGGTGTGTCCGATGTGCTCGCTCGAGAAACGCGGCGAGTTGGCGTCGATGCTCTCGAAGAACCCGACGTCGAGGAGGTGCTCGTACACCCGCCAACCGGGCTCGGCGACGTCACGATACAGTCGCTCCGGTTCCCGCTCGCCGTCGGGGATGCCCGCCTCCCGTACCTCGGGGAGGCGGGCCACCTGCTCGGCGATGTTCTCGAGTTCGCGCCGGAGGAGCTCCGCGTCGAGTCGTCCCTCCAGGTCGCGGCGCATCGCCTCGCCGAGCGAGGCGAACGCCGTGTCCGTCTCCGCATCGACTTCCGCTCGCATCTCCGCGAGTGTCATCGACCCCTCCCCGGCGTCGATACCGAGCGCCTCGGTCAACTGCTGCTCCTCCTCACGCGTCACCTGCGGTGTGCTCACATCGACCATTGAATCACCGTGTACCACTAGGTATTGTATACCATGATATATTTTACCACAGAGTTCGAACGTCCAGAACATAATCAGGAAGGGACAGTTCGGCGAACGAATACAGCGTCCGGGGTCGGGTGATTCTCCCCGCGAACCGGCCGTCGCCGTTCCTGTCGTCGTGTGAATTTATTGCTCTCGGGGGGTGAGTGGGTGTATCACGGGACGATGAGACTGACCGTCCGACCGCTCGAACCGGACGACGTGGGCGAGGGCCTCGCGACCGTCGCCCGCGACGCCCTGACGGAACTAGGTATCGGGAGCGGCGACTACGTCGTGGTCCGCGGAGGGTCGGGGCCGGTCGTCGCACAGGTCGTCCCGACGGACGACGCCGAGGGCGTCATCCGCCTCGACGACCACCGGCGGCGGACCGCGGGCGTGGAGGCCGGGAGCGACGCCGAGGTGGAGGCCGTGGACGTGGAGTCCGCCGAGAGCGTCACCGTCGCGATGCCGCCGGGCCTCGACGTCGAGGGGAACCCCGCGCTCTACTTCCGCGACCGCCTCATCGGGCAGGCCGTCGTCGCGGGCGAGACGGTCCTCGTCGACGCCGACGGGACGGAGGGGGGCGCCCTCGGCGAGTACGTCCCCGTCGAGGTCACCCGGACGGACCCGACGGACGCCGTCGTGGTCCGCGACTGGACGAGCGTTCGCGTCTCGACGGCGGCGGCCGGCGAGGTGTCGGTCGACGACGGCCCCACCCGGACTGACGGGGTGACGTACGGCGACGTCGGCGGCCTCGACCGGGAACTCGCGGCGGTCCGCGAACTGGTCGAACTGCCGACCTGCCACCCGGAACTGTTCCGTCACCTCGGCGTCGACCCGCCGGCGGGCGTCCTCCTCACCGGGCCGTCGGGAACGGGCAAGACGATGCTGGCGAGGGCCGTCGCCAACGAGACCGACGCCGCCCTCGTGACGGTCGCCGGGGCCGAACTCGCCGCGGTCGGCCCCGGCGATGCCGAGGACAGGCTCCGGGCGGCCGTCGAGACGGCCACGGACCACGACCGGGCGATATTCCTCCTCGACGACCTCGACGCCATCGCCCCGGCACCGGGGGGCAAACAATCCGGTGACCGGGCGGCGACGCTGGTTTCGGTGCTCGACGACCTCGACCCGGGCGGCGGTCTCGCCGTCGTCGCCACGACCGACGACGCCGAGGACGTCGCGCCCGCCCTGCGCCGTCCGGGCCGGTTCGACCGCGAGGTGGAGGTCGGCGTCCCCGACCGCTCGGACCGCCGTGAGGTCCTCGAAATCCACACGCGGGGCGTCCCGCTGGCCGAGGACGTGGACCTCGACGCGCTCGCCGGGCGGACCCACGGGTTCGTCGGCGCGGACCTCGCCCATCTCGTCCGAGAGGCGGCGGTGTGCGCGATGCGGCGGGTCCGCGGCGGGGACGCGACGCTCCCGGCGGACGCCCCCCTCCCCGAGGGTCTCGACCCCGCCGACCTGCACCTCACGGGCGCTGACTGAGCGGCGGCGCTCCGGGACACGGACCCCTCGGCGCTGCGGGAGGTGTTCGTGGAGGTGCCCGACGTCACCTGGGACGACGTCGGCGGCCTGACCGGGACGAAAGCACGCCTCCGGGAGACGGTCCAGTGGCCCCTCGCGTACCCCGACGCCTTCGACCGAGTGGCCCTGGCGCCGGCAAAGGGGGTCCTCCTGTACGGCCCGCCGGGGACCGGCAAGACCCTGCTGGCGAGAGCGGTGGCGAGCGAGTCCGATTCCAACTTCGTCTCCGTCAAGGGGCCGGAACTGCTCGACAAGTTCGTCGGGGAGAGCGAGAGGGGCGTCCGCGAGGTGTTCGAGAAGGCCCGCGCGAACGCACC
>CAYYSW010000112.1:0-364 GCA_964474395.1 uncultured Halobacteriales archaeon | reverse complement strand
CTGCTGACGGAGCTCGACGGCCTCGAAGAGCTGGAAGACGTGGTGGTCGTCGCGACCACCAACCGGCCCGATTTACTCGACGACGCGCTCCTCAGACCCGGCCGCTTCGACCGGCACGTTCGCGTCGGTCACCCGGACGAGGCCGCGCGCCGCGAGATTTTCGACGTTCACACCCGCGAGCGGCCGCTGGCCGAGGACGTGGACCTCGACGCGCTGGCCGCCCGCACCGAGGGCTACGTCGGCGCCGATATCGAGGCGGTCTGCCGGGAAGCCGCTGCCGCCGCCGTCCGCGAGTTCGTCCACGGCGACCGCACCGACGCCGACGACATCACCCTCACCGCCGACCACTTCGAGGCCGCCGTCG
>CAYYSW010000111.1:0-8312 GCA_964474395.1 uncultured Halobacteriales archaeon | reverse complement strand
CGAACAGACCGCCGAG
Organism: uncultured Halobacteriales archaeon; assembly: GCA_964474395.1. Taxonomy (GTDB): domain Archaea; phylum Halobacteriota; class Halobacteria; order Halobacteriales; family Haloarculaceae; genus Halomarina. Next base: position 8,296 of record CAYYSW010000111.1, on the reverse strand, counting down.
GGCCTCGTCGGCGTCGAGGGGATGCTGACCGACCGCGACCCCGCGGCCGCCCTCGCACTGGGCGACACGAACGCCGTCCTCTCGACGGCGCTCGCCGCCTCGAAGCTCCCCACCGCCTTCGGCCACGTCGAGGCGGGCCTGCGCAGTTTCGACCGGACGATGCCCGAGGAGGTCAACCGCGTCGTCTCGGACCACGTCGCCGACTTCTCGTTCGCCCCCACGGACCAGGCCGTCGCCCACCTCGAGGACGAGGGCGTCACCGCCGGCGTCTTCCAGACCGGCAACACCATCGTCGACGCCTGCCGCGAACACGCCCCACTCGCCGAGGAACGCTCGACCGTCCTCACCGACCTCGGCGTCGAGGCCGGCGAGTACGTCGCCGCGACCATCCACCGCCCCTCGAACACCGACGACCCCGACCGCCTCCGGGCGGTCATGGACGCCCTCGACGGGGCGAGCGTCCCCGTCGTCCTCCCCGCCCACCCCCGGACGCGGAACGTCCTCGACGACATCGGCTACGAACCGTCGGAATCGCTCGAACTCGTCGAACCCCTCGACTACCTCGACTTCCTGAAGCTACTGAACAACGCTCGCGTCGCCGTCACGGACTCCGGCGGCATCCAGGAGGAGGCGTCCATCCTCGAGGTCCCCTGTCTCACCGTCCGCCCGAACACCGAGCGCCCCGAGACGGTCGAGGCGGGCGTCAACGAACTCGTCGAACCCGACGTCCTCGGCCCCCGACTGGGGACGCTCATCGAGAGCGACGCCGAGCGCGACGCGATGACCGGCCACCCGGACCTCTACGGCGACGGGCACGCCGGGGAACACATCGTCGACGTCCTCGACGAGCACTGCTGAATGCGCGTCCTCTGGCTTACCCCCGACAAGCCCGAGGACATCAGCGTCGGGCGACGGCGCATCGCGGAGTGCCTCGAACGCGAGGGGTTCGACGTCACCCTCCGGGGCACCACCCCCGCGACGGTCGTCCGGTCCCTCCGCGAGCGCGACGAGTACGACGCCGTCGTCGGCACCACACGGGCGGGCGCCATCGCCGGCTGTGCGCTGAAACTCCTCGGGACGCCGTTCGTCGTCGACCACGTCGACCCCATCCGGCAGTTCGAGCGCACCCATCCCCGGGCGCTCGCGCTCGCGGTCCGCGCCGCCGAGAACGCCGCCTTCGCCCTCGCCGACCACACGCTGTACGTCTACGAGGAGGAGCAAGCGCGCGTCCGGCGCTACGCCCGCGCCGCGACCGAGACGGACCTCGGGGTGGCCTCCGACCGCTTTGCCGACCCGCCTCCGGGTGTCGTCGAGCGCGCCCGCGAGCGACTCGCGGGCGAGGGAATCGGGGCGGACGAGAACGTCCTCGTCTACGTCGGCGGCCTCGAACCCCTCTACGAGATACCACAGCTGCTCGCCGCGATGGTCCACCTGCCCGACTGGACGCTCGTCGTCCTCGGGACGGGGTCGTTGCGAGGAAGAGTCGAACGCGCCGCCCGCGACCGGGAGAACGTCGTCTTCCTCGGGACCGTCCCCCACGGGGACGTCCCGGGCTACCTCCACGCGGCGGACGTCGGCGTCTCGCTGGTCGACGACCCGCACACGCTGAAGGTCCTCGAATACGGCGCCGCCGGCCTCGGCGTCGTGCAGGCGGCGGGGCGCGCCGAGGACCGCCTCGGCGAGTTCGTCTCGTTCTGCGAGCCGTTTCCCGAGGACATCGCCCGGGCGGTCCGGGAGGCGGGCGAGATGGGTGGACGCGAGGACTTCCGGGAGTACGTCCGGGGGTTCGACTACGAGCGGGTGGCGGCGACGTACGCGGCGGTGTTGCGGGGCGTGGGCAGTGCATCACAACGCTGAAACCGACAACTGCCGTTCTCCCGCCAATCGACATTCCTCATGCGCATCGGACAGACCTCTATTATCGCGTTCCTCTCGCAGGCGCTGACCTCCGTCATCGGCTTCCTCGTCACCGTTTATCTCGCCCGCGAACTCGGTACCGAGCTGCTCGGGACGTACTTCCTCGTCGTCGCGGCGAGCATCTGGCTAAAGGTTGTTACCGGGCAAGGAATCTTCCTTGCCGTCACCAAACGGATGAGCGAGGGGCGTTCGCCCCGGGAGTTCTACGGCGCGGGGGCTGTCCTCCAATCCGTCGCGTTCGTCGTTGTTGCACTCGTGTTGTTCGCCCTCCGCAAACCATTGAACGAGCAGTACTTCGGATTTCAGGCAACCGTTCCGCTCATCGGATTACTGTTTGTAACACTAATGTTGAAACTGGTCCAATCGGCGCTCCGTGGAAACCACAAAGTCCACGTCGCGTCGTCGCTGTCCCCGTTCGAACGCACCGTCCGATCGGTGCTACAGGTCGGCGGGGTGTTCCTCGGCTACTCGGTACTCGCGCTCGTCGTCGGCTACGCCATCGCAACGCTCGTCACCGCCGTCGTCGGCATCGCACTCGTCGGTCTCCTCCCTCGCATCCCGAGTCGCGACGAGGTTGAGAGTCTCTGGTCGTATGCGAAGTACGCGTGGCCCTCCGGTCTCGAGGCGCAGGCGTTCCAATCGATGGACACCATCGTCCTCGGCCTGTTCGTCGCGAAGGGGTTCATCGGTATCTACGAGGTGTCGTGGAACCTCGCCTCAATCCTCGCAGTGTTCGGCGTTTCCATCAGCCAGTCGATGTTCCCTCACATCAGCGAGCTCACCGCCGAGGAGGACGCCGAGGCAGCAGCTGGACTAGTTGAGGATGCGCTGGCGTACGCCGGTTTGCTCATCGTCCCCGGGTTCGTCGGTGTCGCCCTGCTCGGCGAGGACATCCTTCGCATCTACGGTGAGGAGTTCACCGACGGCGCTGTCATCCTCGTCGTACTGGTACTCGCCCGCCTCGTTTACGTCTACGAGTCACAGTTCACGAACGTACTCGGCGCCATCAATCGCGAACGGGTCGCTTTCCGCGTCAACGTCGTGTTCATCGGAATCAACCTCGTCCTCAACTTCGCACTCATCCCGACGTTCGGCTGGTACGGTGCGGCCGCCGCGACGACCATATCAGCCGTCATCGGTCTGGCGCTGGGCTACGGCTTTCTCGTCCGTATCGTCCCTGTGTCGATTCCCGTCACAGAACTCTCACGGCAGTGGCTCGCCGCCGGGGTAATGGGGATCGTGGTCTTTGCTGGGGATCGGTACCTTCCGGAGATGATTCCCGTCACGGTCGCACTTATCACGCTCGGTGCCGCGGTCTACTTCCTCGCACTGTCGGTGCTGTCGCCGCGCTTCCGTGCGACGGTCAAACGCAACCTTCCAACTGCACGCTGAGACTGGTCGTGGGCCACGACGGCCGTCACCGGAGCTGTTCCTGTGCGCGTTCGAGTAAGCGGAGCAATCGCGCGTAGCCACCAGGAGCGTACGCGATAGCGAGAGCGGCGAGTGCCCGTGGGTCGGTCATTCCTGCTGTGATTGCTTCTCGAAGCGGTTCTCGCGCGGTCGCTCCTCTCCCGCTGCGAAGTAGCCGCTTGCCGTGTTTGTACTTCGCCTTTCGCTTGAGTGCTGAGTACTCTGCGGCGACCTCCGGGTAACGCTCACCGAGGTCAGCCAGCCCGGCCAGTTCGCACTCGTACATTGCCGCGATGTCGGACGTCAGTGAGGCTTCGCGGACGGTGTAGTATGCCAGTGGCTCGGCGATCCGAGTTGGTCGATAGTGAGCGAACAGACGTGCCCACATATGGCGGTCTTCGGCCGTGCTCAACGACTCGTCGAAGCGCTCATCGTCGAAACACGCGCTTCGGGCGACGACTGTCGACGTCGGTACACCGCCCTCGAACAGGAAGTCGAGCTGATGGCGATCCGGGTTTCTGACCGGGAGTGACGATTGGTAGCGCGTCCTACCGTCTTCAACGATGTAGATATCGCTGTAGGCCACGTCGGCATCATCGTCGTCGAGTGCCGTCAGTTGCCGTTCGAGTTTCTCGGGAACCCAGCAGTCGTCGGCGTCAAGGAAAGCAATGGCGTCTCCTCGCGCTGCATCGAGACCGGCGTTTCGCGCCGCTGAGATCCCTCTCGGCTTCTGGTACACGTACTCTACCCCGTCGACGGTAGTAGCGAGATCGCGCAGCCAATCCACACCGGAACTATCGACGACGACAACCTCTATGTTGTTGTGGGTCTGAGCGGCAATGCTCTCCAAAGCGTCGGGAAGGAACTCCGCATCCTCGTAGGTCGGAACAATGACTGAGACGAGCTGTCCGCCCCCACGCAACGACTTTGGTAGGTCAACCTCGAGCGACACGGTATCGAGTACGCTGTGGACAACGTATGAACGTTTGTACCGCGCTCCGAGGGGGCCGTTGTGTAGCTATGATCTCTCGTTCTCTTCAGGATAGCCCCGACGAACTGAGTTGTATCTGTCCCTACTCGATTCTGGTGTGTTTAGGACTCGCTGAAGTGCATCGAGTCTCGGTCGGTTGACGATCTGCTCGTCGTAGTTGGTTGCTCTTTTCACCGGTTGGCCTGAATCGCCTCAGCTACACGCTCGGCCGACCGATCGTCCGTGTAGTCGAAGAAAGCCTCCCTAACACGCTCCCGATCGGCGGCGTGTACATCGCTGCTGGCCACCGCGTCGCCGAGGTGGTCTAAGAGTTCCTCGAAACTCTCGGCTTTCGGTCCTGGAGTGGTCTTATCGTAGTCGAAGTACAGCTCGCGGTCCTCGCTCAGGTACTGCTCCTCGTCGAACGGGAAGAAGACCAACGGACGGTCCAGCAGGAGGTAATCGAAGTAGACCGACGAGTAGTCCGTGACGAGGACGTCCGCGTAGCGCATCGCTGGGTGGATGTCGAGTTCGGACGGGAGTTCGACCACCCGGTCGAACGCGTCGTTGACATCCACGTCCGTCGCGGGGTGAAGTTTGAGCAACACCGTCGCACCGTGGTCATGTGCCCACTCGTTCCACCGGTCGAAGTCGATGTCGGCGTCGGCGACGAAGTCTCGGCCGGTGTCACGCCATGTCGGCGCGTACAGCACCAGGTCGCGGTCGTCGCTCGTCGCGGCCAGATGGTCGAGCACGTCGGCGTCGAACCCGACGTCCTCGCCCTCGATGGGGCCGAACAGTACGTCGTTACGGGGGTAGCCGAGCGGCAGGATTGCCGACTCGTCAGCGTTGAATGCTGTTGCGAACCGCGAACGGAGACGGTCGGCGGTGACGACAATGTACCGGTAGGTACTGTAGATGAGCAGCGTCCGGATGAGGGTAGCCAGCCCCATCCGGTGGCGGTAGTACGAGTCGTCAAGCGAGATGCGCTTCAGGGGGACGCCGTGCCAGAGGTTGACCGATTCCGACCCGATGGCGGCCTCCATCCCCACGTCGTTCAGCGAGTGGGTGAAGAAGGCGTGCCCCGCCCGGAGCGTCTCGTAGCGTCCTCGGAGACTGTCGGCGTGGTAGGCCTCGTAGCCGCGTCTTCGGAGTTCGTCGAGCAGGTCGCCGCGCCGCGTCAGCCAGACCGGCCGTATCGACGCCTCGGGGTCGTTCGCCAGCGCGAGAAAGAGGTACTTCGAGTTCTCCGCGAATCGGTTTCCCCCGTTGCATCCAAACGCCCAGCGGTCCTCGTCACGTGGCACGAGAAACGAGACGATGTAGAGGAGGACCGTGATGAGGGTGTTCCAGGCGGTCCGGACCCCCCTCCGGAGATCAGTTAGCATGCGTACCGGTGTTCGTTATCATCCGCCAGTCTGCCCGTGCCGCCTCCAGGTCGTCGAAGTTGTCGATTTCGATCCAGGGGTTCTCGACATCAACGTAGCCCACTTCGCGTTCATCGAACAGGCGGTCGAAGACGCTCTCGTACCACTCGCCGACTCGGTCGTCACCGATGTACGCGTCGAGGTGTTCGATCAAGCGCTCGGCACAATCGGCAGTGAACTTACAGACGCCGATGTACTCCCCGCTGGCGCCGTCTAGCTGTTTACCGATAGCCACCACCCGTTCGCCCTGAACTCTGACACACATCTCCTCATCGGAGAGTCCCTTCTCTCGGTCGACGACAAGCCGTGAGCCGTCGGCCGCCGAGAGATCGTCGAGGAACGCAGGTGGAAACACGGTGTCGGAGTTGATGAGCGTGAACCCGTCGAGTAGTCGGTCGCGTGCCAGCCACAGCGAGTAGATGTTGTTAGTCGTGTCGAAGTCGTCGTTGTAGACGTACTCGTACTCGACGTCGTACGCGGACTCCTCGCAGTAACTGCGCACTTGGTCGGCTTCGTACCCCAGTACCATCGTTACCGTCCGATACCCGTTCCGCTCGAGCGCGTCCAGAATGTACCCGAGAATCGGTTTCTCCCCGACATGGAGCAGTGTCTTGGGGGTGTCGTCAGTTAGTGGCCGCAGTCGGCGACCGCGCCCCGCCGCGAGGACTACCGCGTGATCGCACTCGCTCATTCAACAGGGTACTATATCGGACTACATAGTATCACTGGCCTCCGTTCGAGATTCCAGAACGGTTTCGATTCCAGTCCGTGTGTCGGTATTACACAACCGTCTTTCAGCACTGATCGGGCAGTGACTATCGGTGCCAACGGGATAGGAACCTGCCCCGGTTCCGAGGGCGAGGTCAACTCGCCCAAACGCGTCCGGGCACCCGGACTACTTGTAGCCGAGCGAGCGGAGTCGGTCCTCGACGTCAAGAGCGACTACTTCCTCGTCTCGTTCGGTCGTTGGTTCGTACTCACCATCGTCGTGACCCCTCGCTTCGACCCATGGAACCCGGCGGATCCCCGGAAGTAATACATCGCCGGGGTGGCCGTAGACACCCCACTCGCCGATGGCGTTGCCGTGGTCGGCGCTGATAGCAACGGTCGGGGCCTCGAGATTCCTCAACAGGAGCTCCAGGTCGTCGAGGACGCAGCGGAGATTGTCGCGGTACGCCTTCCAGACGTCGGCCATCGGTATCGTCCGTCCCGCTCGCTGCCAGACCGAGTCGAGTTCCTGGCCGAAGTCCTCGGGCGTCCGAGGGGGTATCATTTCCGGATGAGAGAGGAAGGGGTCGTGTGGTTGCATGTAGTGAACGATCATCCGGTCGACGTCCGCCTCACGCCACGTCGCGATCGCCCGGTCGGTTATCGGTCGCGGGGGTACCGTCTGTACTCCCTCGTCCCAGGCATAGCGCCACACCTCATCCATGAGGGCCGGTCGGGCGCTGAGGGTCGTCTTCGCGGTGAACGGGTTACCCGTGACGTACGCCGTCCGTTCTACCTCGTCAGCATACTCGGCGGCGAACGTCCGCTCCATCCAGTGGTTCGATTTGCTAGCGACCGACCAGAACGGAGTGACGTTCTCCGGGCCGCCGAGGAAATCGTACTCGTCTGCGACCTCGCGCATCAGGTCGAGGCGACAGGCGTCGAGGATGAGCAGGACGTCCCAATCGCGTTCCCAGATTGGTGTTCCGACGTTCTGAACCCGGTTGACGAACGCCGGACAGCCGTATATCAGCGCCGTTCCGACCGTTCGTTCCTTGAGTCGTTCGAGCATTCTTGCCCTACTACTCGCCGAACGGGTGGATAACGTTAGTGGCTCACGGGAGGGATTGGCAGACGGCGATGAACTCGACGACGCCCTCGCTACCCACCTCACGGTTCTCGCGGAGTTCTACACGAACACCGTGTACCCTGTCAGACATGGGGGGTCCTCAACGAACGTCGCGTCCGTCGGGCACGACTCGTCGCGGTGGGTACTCCCGGCGAGGACGTCACCTTCCTCTTCCTCCAGGGCGCTGCTGGCGCTCTCTGAGCGGTTCCGGGCGACGATTCGGCGCAACGCCCCCGTCTGAGCGGCCCGCGGCCCCGAACTCCTAATACCACCGGCTCGTACCACCGCCCATGAGCGAGAACGAGAGCGAGGACGCCCCCGAACTGGGGAAGATCGACCGCGAGTTCTTCGACGAGTACGTCTACCCGCATCTCGGCGCCGACCGGGAGGACGTCACCCTCGCCCCCCAACACGGGGTGGACTTCGGGGCCATCGAGGTGGGGGGGAAGGCCGTCGCCCTCGCCACCGACCCCGTGTTCCTGATGCCGTCGCTGGGCTTCGAGCGCGCGGCGTGGTTCGCCTTCCACATCCTGATGAGCGACGTCGCGGTGTCGGGCATCCCGCCGACGCACCTGAGCATCGACTTCAACCTGCCCCCCGAGATCACCGACGAGCAGTTCGAGACGGTGTGGTCGACGATGGATCAGGAGGCCAAGGACCTCGGCGTGTCGGTCGTGACGGGCCACACCGCCCGCTACGCCGGCTGTAACTACCCGATGGTCGGCGGCGCGACGG
>CAYYSW010000110.1:0-8344 GCA_964474395.1 uncultured Halobacteriales archaeon | reverse complement strand
GCGACCACCTCGCCGACGGTTCGGGCGATGCCGTCGGCCCGGCAGGTGGCGTAGACGGCGGCGGCCGCGAACCCCTCCAGTGAGCGCCCGCGGAGCAGGTCGGCGTCCTGTGCGGACTCGAAGAGGACGCACGCGCGGTCGCGGATGGTGTCGGGAAGGTCGAGCTGGCCCGTCAGCCGCCGTATCTCGGTGAACGCGTACACCTGGTTGCGCTCGGCCTTGGTGGCGATGCGGGCACGGTTGTGCTGGCGGCGAAGGCGGGCCATCTGTCGGCGCTTGCGACCCTTCAGACGGGTCGAGCGGCCGATTTCGGTCGAGAGGCCGCGGTCGTGACGTGAGCGGGTGAGCGGCGCGCCGGTGCGCTTCGGGTTCGTGTCGTCGTCCGCAAAGGAGCGCCACTCGGGGCCGCGGTCGATGGCGTCCTCGCCGACAACGAGGCCACAGTTGGCACAGACGGTCTCGGTCTGGTCGGTCCGGAGGGCGCCGTCGCATTCGGGACAGCAGGGTGCGGGTGCGGAACTCATTACGTGTAGAACTCGGGCCCGACACCCCTTTAAGAAAGATGTGGTGAGCCGGGAGTTCGGCCGCTCACGGCCGCTCGAACGTATCGGTAACCGATACGCTGGAGACGTTCATCCCAAATTTTATATCTCGTATTTCGATATTATCGTCCATGGGACTGTCGGACATCGCGGCCGGACTGGAGGTCACGACCGAGCAGCGCGAGCGCGGGGTGGCGGCGGTGGACGCGACGGACGCGCCGCTCGCCGACCGCCTCGGCGCGTTCGAGGACGACCTGCCGTGTTCGGCGGCGGCGGCCGCGACGGTCGTCGAGACGTACGCGGGCGGCGCGAGCGTCGGGGCGAGTGCCGGCGCCGCCGACCTGCCGCCGGTGACCGGCGCGAAGGCGCTCCACCTCCTCGGCGAGTCCGTCTCGCCGCTGGGGCCGATGGGCCGCGACCTGGTACGGGACTGGCTCTCGGCGGATCTCTCCCGTGCGGACGCGCTCGCGCTCTCGGGCGCGAGCGAGACGGCGTTCGCGCTGGCGGCCTACGTCGAGACCCACGACCCGCTTCCGGGTGCGCGCGACGCGCTGGAGGGTGCGCTCGCGCCGGCCGGCGACGCCGCCGTCGAGAAGCGGGACGCGCTGGGCGACACGCTCGACGACGGCTGCGACTTCCGCTGACCTACGGCCGGAGCGCCGCGACCCGGTCGGCGAGCGTCCCGTCGTCGAGCGCGAGGTCGAGTTCGACGTCGAGGAGCGCCTCGGCCGCCACCGCGACGGACGCGGGGAACGCGCCGTCGGCGTGGGCACTGACGGGCACCGACCCCGGGTCGCGCACGTCGCTCGTCGGGACGGCCGCCGCCGCGTCCGCCGGCGGGTCGGCCGTCCGGTTGGCGAGGACGGACGGGTCGGCGGCGCCCACGTCGGCGAGTCGGTCGCGCTGGCGGGGGACGGCGTCGGGTCCCCGCCCGTCGCCGGGTGCGACGAGGGCCACCCGGTCGGCGGCGGTGACCGCCGCGACGGCCTGGTTGGCCGCGACGGGCGGCGTGTCGACGAGGACGTGGTCGAAGGCGTCGCCGGCCTCCGCTATCCGCCGTTCGAGCGCGCGGGCGGCCTCCGGACGCTTCGAGCGGGCGAGCCGCTCGAAGGGCGCGCGGGCCGGACAGACCGCCAGCCGGCCGGGGCCGGCGTTGAGATCGACCAGCCCGTCGGCGAGCGACCGGTCTGAGAGCACGAGCTCGGTCACGTCGGGGTCGATGCGCCGGGGGACGTGATCGGCGAGGCCCTGCGTGGCGTAGGCGGCGTCGAGCACCGCCACGCTTCGCCCGTCGCGGGCGAGGACGGCCGCGAGTTCGAGCGTCAGACGGGTCGCCCCTGCCCCGCCGACCGTCCCGACGAGCGCGCAACTGGAAACGGACATACTCGCGTTGGAGTACTTCGCCGATAAAAACTATCGGTTACATTGATTGTACTGTCACCTCTGACGTTTGCGGCTCAGAAGTCGGCGTGCCGGAGCCAGTCGATGGCGGCGAGGACGAACCACCCCATCCAGACGGTGAAGACGGCGAGGTACGCGCCGTAGCGGACGAACCCGGCATCGGCCGTGAGGGCGACGGCGAGCCCGCCGGCGACGAGGAGGAGGGCGGCGAGGTTCCGCCGCCGGTCGCCGAGGGCCGCGAGGAGGGCGCGTCTCGCCGTCGGGTCCGCCATGGGTACGGGTTCGGCGCGGTCGGACAAGAACGCTCGCCGTCAGCGCGCGTCCGGAACCCGCAGAGCACCCACGGTACCGACGACCGGGTGCTGTGAGGGCTGGCTACGGCGAGTCGCCGTCGGAGATGGCTCCGGCGATGGCGTCCAGTTCGTCGTCCGAGAGGTCCGGGCGCGGCCAGTCGAGGGTGTGGAGCGGCCCGACGCCGTCGCCGTCGTGGCGCGGGACGATGTGGAGGTGTGCGTGGGGCACCTCCTGGCCCGCCGCCTCCCCGTTGTTCATCCCGATGGTCGTCGCGTCGGCTTCCACCGCCGACTCGACGGCGGGGGTGAGCCGACCCGCCGCGGCGAACACCGCGTCGCGCGTTTCGTCGGGCATCTCCCCGACCACCTCGTGGTGGTCCTTCGGGACGACGAGGGTGTGGCCCTCGGCCAGCGGGTTCGCGTCGAGGAAGGCGAGCACTCGGTCGTCCTCGTACACGTCGCGGCTCGGCAGGTCGCCGTCGGCGATGCGACAGAACACGCAGTCGGTCATGTGAGGTGGTGACTCGCCGGCGCGTCAAAAGCGTGCTGGGGTCCCCGGTCCCCCGCCGGCAGACAGACTTTTCGCTCGATACATGGTACGAGTCACCACACCATGACCATCGAGTTCACCCGCGAGGTCCAGCGGGCGTCGTTCTACAGCCCGCTGGAGGAGTTCGCACACGTCGAAAGCGAGGTGGAGGTCCGCGAGGACCCGTTGACGGGCCGCCAGTCCAGAATCGTCCCCGAGAGCTTCCTCACGCCGGAGTCCTACGACATCGACGAGGTGGTGGGCGACAGCGAGGGCTGTTTCTTCTGTCCCGACTCGGTGAGGGAAGTGACGCCGAAGTACGCCGACTTCGTCGGCGAGGAGCGCGGGTCGGCGGGCGAGGCCACCTCCTTTCCGAACCTCAACCCCTACGGCGCGTACTCGAACGTCGTCGCGCTCACCGAGGACCACTACCGGCCCATCGACGAGTTCACCCCCGCGATATTCGAAGACGGCATCCGCCTCGCCCTGCGGTACGTCGAGTCGGTCCGCGACCACGACGCCGACGCCGAGTACGCCTCCGTCAACATGAACTTCCTCCGGCCGGCGGGCAGCAGCATCATCCACCCGCACCTCCAGACGCTCGTGGACGACCGGGCGACGAACCACCAGCGGACGCTCCTCGAAGCGAGCCGCGAGTACCACGAGGAGTCGGGGGAGTCCTACTGGGCGGCCCTCCGGGAGACGGAACTCGACGGCGAGCGGCACGTCGCGGACACGGGCGACGTGCGCTGGCTCGCGCCGTTCGCGCCCAAGCATCACCGCCACCTCGTCGGCGTGGCCGGTGAGAGCGGCTTTCCCGACTCCGAGAGCGACCTGCCGGCGGACCTCGGGACCGGGCTGGCGAGCGTGCTGAAGGGCTACGGCGCCGCCGGGCTGAACAGTTTCAACGTCGCGTGCTACCTCGCGGACGACCCCGCGATGCCGCCCGTCCTCGACGTCGTCGCCCGGTCGGTGTTCGACGAGTACTACTGGAGCGACTCGCCCTTTTTCACCGTCCTGCACGACGAGGGCGTGGTGGACGTCGCCCCCGAGACGTACGCCGCGGAGGCCCGCGAGCAGTTCTGACCCATCGGGGGGTAGCGCTAAACCCCTCGGGTGGCAAGGCCCCGCACATGGACGAACAGTCAACCCCCGGGTGGCCCCGATGAGGGTCACCGCCTTCGGGTCGCCGTTCGACATCGACGAGTCGTTCCTGCGGGCCGACCCCGCGACCGTCAGGCGACAGGTCCGGGAGTACGAGGCCGGCGAGCGGCGCGACTTCGACCTCGAACTCGCCGTCCCCGAGTCGTTCACCGGGCGGGTGATGGAGGCGATGGCGGCCATCCCCTACGGCGAGACGCGGACCTACGGCGACCTCGCGGGCGAACTCGACACGTCGCCCGTCGCCGTCGGCGGGGCCTGCGGGCGCAACCCCGTCCCGGTCGTCGTCCCCTGTCACCGCGTCGTCGCGATCGGGGAGCTGGGGGGCTACTCCGCGCCGGGCGGCCCCGCCGTCAAGCGCCGCCTCCTGGACCACGAGGCGAGCGTGGTCGGTCGGCGGACGCAGGCGACCCTCGACGAGGTGGGTCGGTGAGCGCCGAGGACGCCCCGAGCGAGGACGTGGCGACCGACCGGCGGGCGGACCCCGACCCCGACCCCCGGTTCGCGGGGGCGACGGACTGTCACGTCCACCTGATGCCCGACCGCCTGATGGCGGCCATCCGCGGGGCGCTGACCGACGAGGCGGGTTGGGCGTTCCCCCACCCGACCGCGCAGGCGGAGCTGGAACGGGCGCTCCGGGCACAGGGCGTCGAGCGGTACGTCGCGCTGCCGTACGCCCACAAGCCGGGGATGGCCCGCGAGCTGAACGAGTGGGTGCTGGACCGCGCGGCGGCCTCCGAGATGGCCGTCCCGTTCGCCACCGTCCACGGCGACGACGACGTCGGGGCGGTGGTCGGGGCGGCCTTCGAGGCGGGCGCGCGCGGTCTGAAGTTCCAGTGTCCCGTTCAACAGTGCGGGCCGGCCGACCCGCGCCTCGACCCCGCCTTCGAACTCGCCGCCGAGTACGACCGCCCGATCCTCTTTCACGCCGGCACCGCCCCCATGTTCCGGGACAGCCCGCACGTCGGCGCCGACCAGTTCGAGCAGTTCCTCCGCTCCTACCCCGACGTCCGAGCCGCCTCCGCGCACCTCGGCGCCTACGAGATAGACGAGTTCTGTGCCCTCGCCCGCGAGCACGACAACGCCTTCCTCGACACCTGTTTCACGATGTCGAGCGCCGTCGGTGAGTCGATGGACTTCGACGCCGACGACGTCCCCGACAGCGTCTTCGAGGAGCTCTCGGAGTCCATCATGTACGGCTCCGACTACCCGAACATCCCCCACCCCTACCGCGCAGAACGCGAGAACCTCCTCGGGCGGAACCTGCCCGAATCGGTGTACGACGACCTCTTCCGGGACACCGTCGAGCGGTTCCTCTCCGGCGAGGAGTGACGGGCGGGGGCCTCGGTCGACCTCCCTCCCATCGTGTGCCAACACACACCTATTTGGCCGGTCGGTCGGACACCAACCCATGGCCACCCCCCGCTTCGCCTCGATACGGACACGCGCGCGCTGGCGGTGGGTACTGTGGAGTGCGCTGGCGGCCGGGTTCCTCCTGATGAACTTCCATCGCGTCTCCTCGGCGGTGCTCGCCGACGACCTGACCCGGGCGTTCGACACGACGGGGACGGAACTCGGCCTGTTGCACTCCTCTTTCTTCTACATCTACGCCGCCCTCCAGTTGCCCGCGGGCCTGCTCGTCGACCGGGCGGGGTCCCGGCGGGTCGCCGCGTGGGGCCTCGCGGTGATGAGCGTCGGCGTCGTCGGGTTCGCGCTCGCCGAGTCCCTGCTCTGGGGCTTCCTCGCCCGGGCGCTCGTCGGACTCGGCGGGAGCGTCCTCTACGTCGCCACCCTGCGGTTCTGTGCGAACTGGTACCGCCGCGACGAGTTCGCCACGATGACGGGCTGGACCGTCGCCGCCGCCGGGCTGGGGGGCGTGCTGGCGACGACGCCGCTTGCGCTCGCCGTCGCCGTCGTCGGGTGGCGCGGGACGCTCCTCGCCACCGCCGTCGTCGGCGGGGCGCTCGCCGGAGCCGTCTACCTCCTCGTCCGCGACCGCCCGAGCGACGGCGGGTTCGACCCCGTCGAGGGGGCGGACCCGCCCGACCGGGACGTGGACCTCGGGACGGTGGCGACGAACACCCGCCACGTCCTCGGCGAGCGCGAGACGTGGGTGATGGGGGTCATGCTCTTTTTCGTCATCGGGACGAACTTCACCGTCCTCGGCCTCTGGGGGGTACCCTACATCGCCCACGTCTACGACGTGTCGGTGGCCCACGCCTCGGCGTACGTGCTGGTGGGCAACGTCGGCCTCATCGTCGGCCCGCCGGTCATGGGCACGCTCTCGGACCGCGTCGGACGGCGGACGGACCTCATCCTCGCCTCGGCGGTGGCGTTCACGCTGGCCTACGGGACGGTGTTCGCGCTGGTCTCGCCGCCCCTGCCCGTCTTCGGCGCCCTGCTGTTCCTCGCGCTGTTCACGAACGGCGGCATCCTGCTGGCCTACACCGTCGCCAAGGAGCGCCACGCGACCACCGCCTCGGGCACCATCACGGGCACCATCAACAGCATCGGCTACTTCGGGGCGGCCGTCTTCCCGGCGCTGATGGGCGGCGCCCTCGACGCCTACTGGACCGGCGCGACCATCGACGGCGCCCGGGTGTACACCGCGACGGGCTACCGCGTCGCCTTCGGCATGGCCACCGTCGCCGGCGTCGTCGCCGTCGTCTGTGCCGGGTGGGTCCACGTCCGACTCGCCGGGACGGCGAGCGAGCGGGCGGCGACGGCCGGCGACTGACTACCGGCTCACTCCTCCGTCGCGGGGGGGAGCGCGTTGCGGTTGAGCGTCGCCTGCGCCCGCCGGATGCGCTCGGAGGCCGCCTGGTGGGAGATGCCCTCCTCGGCGGCGAGGTCCGCGAGTTCCACTCGTCGGGGAATCTCGAAGTACCCCCGCTCGGTGGCCAGCGAGAGCATCCGGTGTTGTTTCTCGCTCAGGCCGAAGTCGGGCACCGCGTCGGAGCCGTAGCGCTCCTCGTAGATGCGGAACACCTCGTAGTCGATGCCGTGGTCGTCACAGAACGCCCGGTAGCGGGCGAACGCCGCCCGGTCGGGGAACGCCACGCGGAACGTCCAGCCGTCGCTCGTCCCCGTGATACGCTGGACGATGGTCGCCTCCTCGACGAGGACGGGCCACGTGCTGTGTTCGAGGCCCTCGCCGCACCAGTCCATCCGGTAGAGCCGGCGTGCGCCGGTGTCGGCGATACACGAGACGTTGGAGACGGTCGGGTCGTCCTCGAAGGCGCCCTCCAGCACAGCGAGGTCGTCGGCCTCCGCCCAGAGCAGCGTCCTGACCCCGCGGTCGGGCGTCTGGTTCGACTGTTCCCACGAGAACCGGACGCCCGGGACGCTCTCCAGCGTCCGTTCGAGGACGGGGTGCTGGAGACGGAATTCGACGATGAGCATTGCCGGTACTCACGGACAGGTAGTACTCACCCCACGGGCTGCGTGTGCAAGCCGTCGGCTGCCGATCAGTCGAGCGAGCGCTCGCCGGCCGCGTCCACCGACGCCGCGAACGCCGGGAGCGCGGGCAGCACTGTCTCGACCGCGCCGCTGTTGAACTGTCGGAAGAGCCCCTGTACGTCGTCGATGGCGTCGTCCTCCATCCCGATACCCCGGAGGTCGTCGGCCGCGAGCCGGGGGGTGTACGGCGCGCCGGCGACGAACTCGTCGACGAGGTCCGAGGTGCGCTCGCGGGCCCGGTCGAAGCCCGCCCCCCTGAGGACGGGTTCGACGTCGTCCCAGAGGGTCGCGAGGAACGGGGGCCAGTTGGCGAGACTGCGGTAGATGGAGGGGAGGTCGTCGCCGAGGCCGTGAAAGTCGCGAATCGACTCGACCGTCGAGTCGAGCGAGTCGGGCGTCGAATCGACCATCGCCACCGGGCGGCCCCGGTCGGCGTCGAGCCAGGCCGGGAAGGGAGCGGTCGCCGCCCGCTCGTCGGCCGGCGCGTCCCCGACCGGGTCGCCGTGGAGCGCCCGGTCCATCGCCTCGAACAGCACCGCGAGGCGGGGCGCGACGATGTCGAACGTCGCCAGCTGTCCGCGCGCCTCGGCGAACTCCGTCGGCGAGAGGTCGGCCCCGACCGGCCGGTAGGCAGGGAGACCGTCCAGCTCCGAGAGCACGGCGTCGCGGTAGCGCACCGAGAACCGGGCGAACCCGCGGGTCTCGAACAGCGGCTTCACCTGCCCCCACGCGTAGCGGGTGAACTCGGGTTCGTTCGCCATCGCGGTTCGGAATATCCAGTTGACGACCGGCGCGCGGAACGTCCGCTTGACGTCGTCGTAGACGCCGCGTCGCCACCCGTCGGCCGCGTGCTCGTGCAACTGCTTCGAGGTGTCCATGGTGGGTGCTCTCGCGGATACGGGGTAGGCCTTGCCCCACGCACACGCCGGGTCGTTCAGGCCTCGAGGGCGTCGGCGAGG
>CAYYSW010000109.1:0-8376 GCA_964474395.1 uncultured Halobacteriales archaeon | reverse complement strand
GCCGATGACCGAGTACGAACACTACGAGGCGGTCGTGGTGGGTGCCGGCCCCGGCGGAGCCGCCGCCGCCGCGAAACTCGCCGCGGAGGGCGTCGAGACGCTCGTCCTCGAACGCGGCGTCGATGCGGGGTCGAAGAACGTCTCGGGCGGGCTCATCTACGCCGAGTCATCCGCGCCGTACACCATCGACGACCTGTTCCCGGAGTTCCGCGAGGCAGCCACCGAACGCCCCGTCACGGAGTACTACCTCCACAACGTCGCCGGACGGAAGGTGCGCTCGTTCGACATCACCGCCCTCCACGAACACGACACGGAGTGGTCGGACGCCGTCCTCCGGCGGCCGATGGACTCGTGGCTCGCCGAGCGGGTCCACGAGCGGACCCGGGAGACGGGCGGGGGGCTCCTGACCGACGTGCGGGTGAACGGGCTCCTGCGCGAACGACGAGTGGGTCGCCCGTGCCGAGCGGTCGCTCCTGCGCGAACACGGCGAGATAGTCGGTGTCACCTGCGACGAGATAGACCCGATACGGGCGGACCTCGTCGTCGCCGCCGACGGCGTGAACAGCGAACTCGCCCGGGACGCGGGCCTGATGGACTGGGAGCACCCCGAACAGTGGTTCCAGGGCGTGAAGGCGGTCGTCGACATGCCGGACGTGGACGAGCGCTTCGACGTCGGCCCGGAGGAGGGCATCGCCCACCTGTTCTCGGGGGACCTCTTCGAGGACGTCCGGGGCGGCGGGTTCCTCTACACCAACCGCGAGACGCTCTCTATCGGCACCGTCTTCCACCTCGACAGCCTCGTCGCGGAGCGGGCCGAACCCCACGAACTGCTCGACAACCTGCTGACCCACCCGCTGCTCGCGGACTGGCTAGGCGAGGACTACCGGGAACTGGAGTACTCGGCGAAGCTCGTCCCCGACTCGAAGAAGGCCGCCATCCCGGAGCCACACGAGGGCCGCCTCGTCCTCGTGGGCGACGCGGGGGGACAGATGCAGGCACAGGGGCCCATCATCAAGGGGATGAACCATGCCGTCACGGCGGGCGCGCTGGCGGCGGAGGCGTTCGTCGAGGCCCGCGACCGGGGGAACCCCGACGAGGCGGGGCGGCGCTACGCCGAGAAACTGCGCGATTCGGGCACGATGCGGAAGCTCCGTCCGCCGGGCTACCGCATCTCGCGGGCGCTCGGCGAGCGCGCGCGGGTCGCGGAGCTCACGGACTCGCTGCTCACCTCGCGGGTCGGCCGCCTCGGGGTGCGGGCGCTCCGGGGACGCCTCGAGACGCTGTACAGTTCGCCGGGGCTGGCCGCCGTCGTCCCCGACACGGCGACGCCGTACGTGACGCTGCCGACGGTCATCGCCGAGGAGTTGGGCGCGGACGTCACCGCCGAGAGCCGGGTCGACCCGCCCAGCCTCGCCGACCGCATCGGGGCGCTGACCTACGACACCGACGTCGGCAACCCGCACATCCGCGTACTCGACAACTCGTGGGCGGCGAGCGGCGCGGCGGTGACCGCCTGTCCCGTGAGCGCGCTCGACTACGGCGGCGGCTGTTACCGCGAGGAGGAGGTGAAGACGAACGGCCACACCGAACGGGTCGTGAGCCTCGACACCCAGCCCTGCGTCGAGTGCGGGACCTGCGCCATCGTCGCCGACACGGAGTGGACCCACCCGAGCGGCGGGAAGGGCGTGGAGTTCGAGCAGGGATGACGGGGACCGACGACAAGTACGCGAGACGGGTCGAGACCCTCGCCGGCCGGGCGGAGCGTGCCCGCGAGCGGTTCGTCCCCCCGGCGGACCCGCCCGACGAGGAGCGGGCGCTCCGATACCTCCGCGAGGGACTGGGGCCGACCGTCTGGTGCTACGTCGAGGCCCGAACGGGTGGCCGTCGCGTCGCCTTCGGTCCCGAGACCTTCGGGACGCTCGAACGGGCGATGAACGACTGGCTGGACCTCTACGGCGCCTGCTACGGCGTCGAACTCGACGCCGCGTTCACCGTCCGGACGGCCGCCGAGTTGCTCGTCGAGACGCGGGATATCCGGGACACGGCGACGCTGCTCACGGGGGTTCCGGACCGCCACGCGCGACGGCGACGGACTATCGCGGAGTAAGCCCCCTCCATCGCGTCCCGCCCCCCGAATCCGTCACGGGGGTTTACAATCACCCGTGAGTGTCCCGGGAAGCGGCAATATATGTTAAGTTCTTCGCATTGGTATCACGTACCATGCAGTTTACCGACACGCTGGAGTTCGGCCACCGCGACCGGAAGGACGTCTACGAGTACGTCGAGCGTCACGGATCCGTGGACTACCACGAGGCCCGCGAGGCGCTCGGGATGGAGGAGACGCCGTTCGGCCACCACGTCGCCATCCTGAAGCGCGACGGCATCCTCGACCGCGACGGGGACACCCTCCACGTGGCGTTCGAACCGGGGACGCAGGAACTGTTCAGCGAGGGCGACGTCGAGTACGCCATCCGGCAGGCCCGCGAGGACGACCTGACGGGCCTCGTCGGAGCGATGCGCAGCGCCCTCTCCGAGCGCTCGGACATCGTCGCCGAGTCCGTCGCCGACATCGTGGACCACGAACGGGTGCTCCTGCGACACAACGACCTCGAATCGCGCGTGTTCTTCGTCGCGACGGTCAGCGACGACGTCGTCGGGTGGGTCCACCTCAGCGCGCCCGAAATCGAGAAGCTCTCGCACACCGCCGAGCTCACCGTCGGCGTCCTCCCGGAGTACCGCGGGAAGGGCATCGGCAGCCACCTCCTCCAGCGCGGCCTGGAGTGGGCCAAAGCCAACGGGTTCGAGAAGGTGTACAACTCCGTCCCCTCGACCAACGAACGGGCCATCGACTGGCTGAAGAGTCGCGGGTGGGAGACGGAGGCGGTCCGGGCGAAGCACTACCGCATCGGCGGCGACTACGTCGACGAAGTGATGATGGCCGTCTGGCCCTGAGTCACCGCCAGTCCTTCTCGCTACCCTCGATGGGTTCGGCGACGACGCCGTCCCGCTGGACGAGCGCCCGGCCGTGGGCCGTACAGACCACCCGGTCGTCGGCCCACGGGACGGAAAGGCGCACCGCCGCGGGGTTAGAAAACCCCACCACGGAACACTCCATACGTCGCGTACGGGCGCCGCGACAAGAGTCGTCCGCAACGAGACGGCCCGGCCGACGTTCTCGCCGGTCGGGACTCAGAGGAAGGCGACGAACAGCATGGCGACGAGCATCGAGAGCGTCAGGAGCGCCTGGACGACCGTCGAGGCGAGGACGCCGACGGCGGCGTACGCCGCCGCGCGGCCGCTCTGCCGGGCGTCCTGGTTGCGGGCGAACTCGACGACGAACACCGTCCCGGCGACGCCGACGAGCAGGCCGACCGGTCCCGCGACGAACAACAGGGCGATGCCGACGACCGCGGCGACGGCCGTCGTGAACGTCGAGGCGCCGCCCACCTTCGCGGAGATGGCGCCGGCGAGGTAGTCCACCGCGATCGTCAGGAGGCCCACGCCCACGAGGACCGCGAGCAGTATCGGCCCCGGTTCGGTGTAACCCGTCGAGTACCAGTAGAGGAGGACGCCCGCGGTCGACGAGAGCGCCCCCGGGAGCAGGGGGACGACGGCGCCGACGACGCCGAACACGAGCAATCCGAGCGCAAGCCAGCCAAGTGGCTCAACCATACCGGTCCCGTTCGTCCCGGGCGGCCTTAGTGCCGTACCCTGCGACGAGGCGCGCGAAGACCCGCCCGAGTTCGCGGCGCGCCCCGCTCGTGGAGTGGAAGCCCAGTTCGTCCGCGACGGCGTCCCAGCCGTGGAACTGGAGGACGCGCCGGACGAGCAGCCGCTCCCCCCGAGCGTCGAGGGCGAACCCCGGGTCCGTCAGCGCCGCGAGCGCCAGTCGCCGGAACGGCCCGGGATGCATGTCGAACTGTCCGGGACCGAAGGCGGCGCTGGCGACGAGGCGCCACTCGCGGGCCGAGAGCTCCGGGACGACGGGCGATTCGAACGCCCCGAGCGTACCCCGGACCACGTCCGAATCGACCCCCGCGAGGGTGTCACCGAGGACGTCCCCGACCCGCTCGCGGAACCAGCGGGCGTGCCGGACCGTGATGTGGTCGTGGGCCGGATCGGGGGCCGCCGCCCGGAGCATCGCCACGCTGTGTTCCCCGCTGGTGGCGTTGCGCGTCGCCGAGAGGTGTATCGGGTGGTACCCGCTCTCGCGCCAGAAGTCGAGCAGACGGGGGGTCGCGCCGTAGCTCGTCCCGAACCAGTCGACGTCGGTGCCGAACTCCTCGTGAACCGAGTCGAGCAGTTCCGAGCCGAGGCCCGCCGACTGGACCGAGGGGTGGGTGGCGATGCGGACGACCCGGACGCCGAGGGGTGCGCCCGCCTCGGGGTCGCGCAGCTGGCCGGTCATGAGATCCGGGAGCATGTTGCCCCGGACGCGACCCTCGCGGTAGATGCGCTCGCACGTCTCGGCGTCGAACCCGCCCTCGCGGGCGAGGAGGGCGACGCTCACGACGTGCCCGCCGTGGACCAGACAGCGCGCCGAGAGGTTGGGCGCGTCGAGCAGGCGCGCCAGGTCGTCCGGTTCGGTGCGGTAGTGTGCGAGGACGAGCAGCCCGAACAGCTCCCGCAGCAGGTGCTCGTCTGCCAGCAGGTCGTCGGGGGTAGGAGCGACGTACTCGACCGTCCGGGGCGTCGCGTCCGTCACGAGGGGTTCCACCGCGGGGCTGGCGTCGAGCAGGAGCGCCCGGAACGCCCACGGCTCGACGGGGTCGGTCTCCGCATAGCGGATGGGCGTCCCCATGGACGCCTCGACCACCTCGCAGTCGCTCCCGGCGAGTCGCTCGCGGAAGCGCACCGCGAACCCGCGGCCGGCCCCCTCGTAGCCGTGGACCGTCGTGGCGAAGCCCACCGGTACCCGGCCGAGCAGCGAGGTCAACAGGGCGACGGGCAGGCCCGCCGCCTCGTCTACGAGGACCACGTCCGGGTCGCCGGGGAACTCCCCGGCCTCGGCGGGCGGGGCGAAGCGGACGCACCCGCCGTCCGTGGCGCGAACCGTCCCCTCGCCGCCCTCGACCTCCCGGGTGGCGAGAACGCCCAGCGCGTCGAGCACCTCCCGGGAGCGGGCGAACAGCTCTCCCGCTCCCCGACGGTCGGGGGCGGTGACGAGGACGTCCCGGCCCGCGGCGGCGAGCGACCCCGCCGCGAGGCCGGCGGCGCTCGACTTCCCCCGCCCACGGTCGGCCTCGAGGACGACCGCGGTATCCGGCTCGCGCAACCGCTCGAACGCGCGCAGGGCGGCCACCTGGTCGTCGGTCCGGCAGGCCTCGTAGGCGACCCGCGGGAACGCGTGGTCGTCGGGGAGCGACGGGGGGCCGCGCTCCCCGACCGGCGCGGGGTTGGTCAGCCCCTCGCGCTCGATCTCGCCCGAATCGGCGTCCACGATTGCGATGCCCCGGTGGGCGCGCAGGAGCGAGACGAGGCGGTCGCGGAACCGGCCGGAGACGTCCGCGACGGTCGCGGGCGGGGCGGCGAGCGTCTCGTCGAAGCGGTCCCGCCGAGTGCTCCACTCCTCCAGCGGCGGGGCGAGGAGGACCAGCAGGCCGCCGCCGTCCACCGCACCGACGGCCCGCCCGAGGGCGTTCGGTCGGCACTCCTCGTGGGCGTCCACGACGACACACTCGCGGGTGGTGCCGAGGAGGGCGTCGGCCCGACGGGGTTCGTGGCGCTCGACGCTCGCCGAACCCGGGGCGCGGTGGCCCACGAGGACCGGGTCCACGACGCCGCCCGCGTCGAAGACGTCGGGGAGGGCGTCGAGACAGGCGTCGTGGCTCCCGGCGAGGGCCAGCAGTCGGCGCTCGTTCGTCCGGCGGGCCTCCCGACGGAGCGCACGGACGAGGTGGGCGACGCGGGAGTGCATAGCGGGGGGAGGTCGGGCGCGGCTTTCCCTCCTGCGGTGTGGGGCGTCGAGCGGGTACGCCGGTAGGCTCACTACCCGGGGGTTCGTTCGGCGGGTATGACCGAGACCAACCGCGTCTGGTTGCTCGCACAGCGTCCCGACGGCCGCCCCGACATGGACTGCTTCGAGTTCGTCGAGCGACAGCGACCCGTCCCCGGAGAGGGGGAGGTGCTCGTCCGCACGCTGTACATGTCCGTCGACCCCTACATGCGCGGGCGGATGCGCGACGCCGAGTCCTACGCCGAGCCGTGGACCGTCGGCGAACCGATGCAGGCGGGGGTCGTCGGCGAGGTCGTCGCCTCGAACCACCACGCGTGGGAGGAGGGAGACGTCGTCAACGGGAACCTCCGGTGGGCCGACTACGCCATCGCGAAGGGACACGAACTCGTCAGGGTGGACCCGGAGCTCGCCCCCGTCTCGACGGCGCTCGGCGTCCTCGGGATGCCCGGCCGGACGGCGTACTTCGGCCTGCTCGACGTCGGCGAACCCAAGCCCGGCGACACCGTCGTCGTCTCCGGGGCGGCGGGCGCGGTGGGGTCCGTCGTCGGACAGATCGCCCGGCACGCGGGCTGTCGGGTCGTCGGCGTCGCCGGGAGCCAGGAGAAACTCAACTGGCTCACGGGCGAACTGGGCTTCGACGCCGGTATCAACTACAAGGAGGACGACGTCCGCGCGGAGGTCGCGGAGACGTGTCCCGACGGCGTGGACGTCTACTACGACAACGTCGGCGGCCCGGTGACGGACGCCGTGATGGACAACCTCTCGGTGCGCGCGCGGGTCGTCGTCTGCGGACAGATATCCATGTACAACGCGACCGACCGGCCGACCGGCCCGCGGCACTTCGGGACGCTCATCCGGACACGCGCCCGTGTCGAGGGCGTCCTCGTCCGGGACTACGAGGACCGCTACGAGGAGGCCAACCGCCGGCTGGCGTCGTGGGTCAGAGACGGGACGGTCCAGTACCGCGAGACGGTGACGGAGGGGCTGGAGAGCGCACCGGGGGCGTTCCTCGGGCTGTTCGACGGCGAGAACATCGGCAAGCAGCTCGTTCGCGTCGCGGAGTACGAGCGTCCCGCCGACTCCGACGAGGGGACGGCGCGCTGAACGGGGCGGAGGCGGCGTGCGGCGGTGACACACGCGCGGGACCGTTCGGAAGCGCTTTTATGCAGGGCAGAATTATGACGGGGTACAACCCGCGTGGGGTTGATGATGCTCCCAGCCAGGGACTTTCGCCGACCGTCCGGTCGGTAGTGTTCGACTGGTCGCTCACGTGACCGTCGGGCACGAGGCGGAGGGAGCGCGAGCCACCACGTGGGACGCCAATAACCATGCCAGTATACGTTGATTTCGACGTTCCGGCCGACCTCGAAGACGACGCCATCGAGGCGCTGCAGGTCGCCCGGGACACGGGTTCGGTCAAGAAAGGTACCAACGAGACGACCAAGGCCATCGAGCGCGGCAACGCCCAGCTCGTCTACATCGCGGAGGACGTCACGCCCGAGGAGGTCGTGATGCACCTCCCCGAGCTCTGCGAGGAGAAGGACATCGCGTACCTCTTCGTCGAGACGCAGGACGACATCGGCCACGCCGCCGGCCTCGAAGTCGGCAGTGCCGCTGCCGCCATCGTCGACGCCGGCGACGCGAGCAGCGACGTCGAGGACATCGCCGACAAGCTCGCGGAACTGAAGTAAATGAGCGCAGAAGAGGAATCCGATGCGACGTCCGCCGAAGTGGTCGAAATCGTCGGCAAGACCGGTATGCACGGCGAGGCCATGCAGGTGAAGTGTCGCATCCGAGAGGGTGAGAACCAGGGCCGCATCATCGCGCGAAACGTCCTCGGGCCGGTCCGCGTCGGCGACGTCATCCAGCTGCGCGAGACCGCCCGCGAGGCCGACGCCATCGGTGGTCGCTGATGCCCCGGACACGCACCTGTGACTTCAGCGGCGACGACATCGAGCCCGGCACGGGCATCATGTTCATCCGCAACGACGGCACCGTCCTCCACTTCAAGGACTCGAAGGCCGAGAAGAACTACTTCATGGGCCGCGAGGCTCGTGACCTCGAGTGGACCGAGGAGGGCCGTCGCAACTCGGGCCAGACCGTCGGTTCGCAGGACGACGTCGAGGAGGTCGCCGACGAGGGGTCGACCGAGATGGACGAGCCCGAGCCCACCTCCGACGTCGCCACGCCCGACGAGGAGACGGTGACGTCCGACGACGACGTCCACCCCGGCGTCGAAGACTCCGCGACTCCCGAACCCCAGAGCGTCGCCGAGGCCAAACCCGAGGGGACCACCGGCGAGCAGAAGCCCGGCGCGACCGGCGAGGGGGAGGCCGTCGAGGCCGAGACCCCCGACTCGGAGGCACGCGGTGACGAGGACGAGGAGCCCGTCGAGGACGTCGGCGGCGGCGAGGAGGCCG
>CAYYSW010000108.1:0-8402 GCA_964474395.1 uncultured Halobacteriales archaeon | reverse complement strand
AGGAGTACCGCGCCGGGTGGACCGTCCACCCGTCAGTTGTCCCCGAGTCGCCCGTCGGCGGAGGCGGCGTCGCCGCGCGAGTCGGGTGCGCCCTGTATCGACCGCGGGCTGATGTCGAAGTCGAACACCGCCTTGGGGATGGCGAGCGTCGAACAGGCGTTCGGGATGTCCACGACGCCGCTGTGACGCCCCTCGACGGGGATGGCGCTCAGCATCATGTACGCCTGCCGGCCGGTGTAGCCGAACTTCTTCAGGTACTCGATGGCGTCGAGGCAGGCCCGCCGGTAGGCGACGTGCGGGTCCATGTAGTGCTGGTCGCCGTCCTCGGTGACGGAGTAGCCCTCGAAGGTGACGTACTCCGAGAAGTGCGGTCCGCGGTGGCCGGGTTCGAAGACGGGGTGGTCGATGCCGAGTTTCTCGACGCCGTTCTCGATGACGTCGAGGCGCATGTCCACGTAGCCGGCCATCTCGATGGCCCCGCAGAACGATATCTCGCCGTCGCCCTGCGAGTGGTGGATGTCGCCGATGGAGAGGTTCCCCCCCTCGACGTAGACGGGGAAGTACACCGTCGACCCGAGCGAGAGGTCCTTGATGTCGCAGTTCCCGCCGTTCTCGCGGGGCGGGACGGTCCGGGCGCCCTCCTCGGCGGCGCGTTCGGCGTCGTCACCCGTGAGGTCGCCGACGACGGCGCTGTTGGGCGTCGGGAGGTTCGCCACGGGGGGTTCCTCGCGTCCGGTGGGGTGGTTCTGGACGTCCGCGTGGTCGTGTTCGGTGAGCGCGCGTTCGCGCTCGTTCCACTGGTCGAGCAGTTCCTGGGAGGGGGCGGTGCCGACGAGCCCGGGATGGATCTTCCCCTCGAAGTTCACGCCGGGGACGTGCCGCGAGGAGGCCTTCGTTCCGTGGAGCTCCCAGATGGTCTTGCCCGCCTCCGGGAAGTGGTCGGTGAGAAAGCCCCCGCCGTTGTCCTGGTCGAAGATGCCCGTGAACCCCCACTCGGAGCGCTCGTTGAGCACGCCGATGTCGAGGATCTCCATGACGAGGATGTCGCCGGGCTTGACCCCCTCCACCTCGATGGGGCCGCTCAGGTAGTGGACCTGGTCCAGGTCGACGTCGCGCACGTCGTTCGCGCTGTCGTTGTCGCTGATCTGACCCCCGGTCCAGTCGAGACACTCGACGCGGAGGGACTCCCCGGGCTCGACGGTGACGACCGACGGGATGTCGGGGTGCCAGCGGTTGTGGAGCGGGACGGGCTGGTCGTCCGGCGAGCGTTCGAGGTCGACCGGAATCTTGGTCTGTGGCATGGTACCTCTAGACAGTACATCTCGTTTGATAAGTAGTTATTTCAGCGAGACAGGACCGTCCGGGAGTCGACCGTTCGGGAGTCAGGCCCACGGCCAGAACCCGGCGGCCATCAGGTAGCCCGCGAGGCCGGTGACGCTGCCGACGGCGGCGGTGAACGCCCCGATGGGGCGGGTGTACTCCGTCCGTTCGAGCGCGAGGAGGACGAAGAACGCCGCCCAGAGGACGGTCCACACCCACCAGAGGGCGGCGAGTCCGACGTCGCCGCCGAGCAGGACGAGATAGCCCGTCGGCGCCGCCACGACGGCGACGAACGCACAGTACCACCCGAACGACCGCTGGTCCTGGACGTCGCGGTAGGCGTTGACGCCGAGCCAGAGGTACGTAAAGGAAAACAGGAGGGTCCCCGCTGCGTTGAACGGGGTCCCCTCGGACTGCTCGCCGCCGAACCCCCACCACAGTACGATGATGAACGTGATGATGCCCACGAGCAGGTTGAAGACGGCGACGTCCTCGTTGTCCCCGCGGCCGAGCAGCCACAGGCCGTTGACGATGAGGACGCCGCCGACGAACAGCAGCCCCATCCCCAGGATACCGTAGAGCGACACGTCTACACCTCCTCTGCTACGCCCGTCGGCCCGCTTCCCGTTCGACTGTGCATGACAATACCATTCAGCATCGAGTCGACATATCACTTATTCATGAGCTCCGGTATGTCGCCGGGACACTCAGCCGTCGGGGTCGTAGGGGTACTCCAGGCGGTCGGGGTAGGCGCTCGCAGGGGTCGTGTCGAGTTCGAGGGCGATACAGAAGCGGTCGAGGCCGACCTCCAGGGCGGTGAACAGGAGGAGCTCGACGAACGCCTCGTCGCCGAAGGCCTCCCGGCAGTCGGCGACGAACTCGTCGGTCAGCCGGTGGGGGTCGGTGGCCATGTGGTCGGCGAGACGGACCGCCAGTTCCTCGTGGTGCGAGAGGAGGGTCGGGTCTATCTCCTCGCCCATCACGCTTCCCTCCCGGTCGGCGACGTCCTCGCGCACGTCGAGGGTCCGGACCGTCGCACAGTACGCACACTGGTGGACCCGGGCGACCCGGAGGCGCATCAGTTCGAGCAGCTCGGTCGACACCCCCTCGGCCTCCGGGAAGGCCGCGAGCGCGTCGTAGACGCGGGCGAACAGCCCCGGGGCGTGGGCCATCGCCCCGAAGAACGCGGTATCGCCGTACCACCCCTCCTCGGCGTCGGCCAGTCGCCGACGGACCGCCTCGTCGGTAGCGTCCTCCGCGTCGAGCGGCGTGAGTCTCGATGTCATATGTCCACACACCGCTCAGACCCACAAAAACGGTCCGGCCGCCCTCAGTCCCGGTCGGCAGGCGCGACGTAGAGGCGGAACTGGAGGGCGTCGCTGTCGACGCCCGTCACCTCGCTGGTCACCTTCTCGAAGCCGGGGACGCCCGCCTCGGTCAAGGCGTCGGCGACGGCCTGCGCCCGGTCGGCCTCGTCGGCGGGACATCGGAGGACGAGTCCCGCGTGCAGGTCGCCCGATTCGGCGAGCGACCGGGCCCGGGCGGCGACGGTCTCGGCGTCGGTCCCCTCGTCGATACGGACGCCGACGTAGCTCCGACCGCGGTGGGTGAGGAGGCCCTCGTCGCGGTCCCCGGACGACCGCGCGTCGAACGCCGCGTCGACCATGCCGTACAGGCGGTCGGCCCGGTCGACGAACCGGTCGCGCCACTCGAGGTGCGTCCCGGTCGGCGGACAGCGGACGCGGTACTCACCCTCGTCGGTGGCGTCGAGCAGCCCGTAGGCGACGAGCAACGCGAGGCGCCGGTCCGGGTCCTCGGTGGCGGTCGCCTCGCCCGCGAGGTCTGCGGCGGCGAACGGGTCGTCGCCGAAGCGGTCCCACAGGTCGAGGTACGTCGCCACGCAGTCGTCCAGCCGTGGCAGGTCGTTCGGCATCGTTCGCCCCTCCGTCCCGAGGGACAAGTATGTATCCACGCCTGACGGTCCACTCGCGCGCCACTATTATTGCCCCCCTCGTCCCTTGCTACTACACATCATGACGACCCCGCGGACGACCCGCGACCTCTGGGTGACCCACGACATCGAGCGGACGGCGGGGGCCGAGGCCCGTCGAGCGAACCTCCGGGCCGCGCGCGCCCTCGCCGAAACCGTCAGGACGACCCTCGGCCCCATGGGCCGGGACAAGATGCTCGTCGGACGCGACGGTCGGGTCGTCGTCACCAACGATGGCGCGTCCGTCCTCCGACGGATGGAGGTCGAGGACCCGGCCGCCCGACTGCTCGTGGAGGTCGCCACCGCGCAGGAGGGCACCGTCGGCGACGGGACGACGACGGCCGTCCTGCTGGCCGGCGAGTTGCTCGACGCGGCCGGGTCGCTCCTCGAGGACGGCCTCCACCCGACCACCGTCGTCGAGGGGTTCCGCCTCGCCCTCGTCCACGCCCGGGGCCAACTGGACGAGGTCGGAGTAGACGTCGACACTGCCGACGAGTCCGTTCTGCGGGACGTCGCGCGGACGGCGGTCACCGGCCGGTGGGACGACGCCGCGACGGACCGCTTCGCGTCCCTCGCCGTCTCGGGGGTCAGGGCCGTCGAGACGGACAGCCGCGTCGAGGTGCGGAACCTGACCCTCGGGGCGTACCCCGGCGGCGAACTCGCGGACTCGACGCTCCTCGACGGCCTGCTCGTCGACATGGAGACGTCCTCGACGAGCTTCGAGGCCATCGACGTCTCCCTCCCCCGGTCGATAGCTGACGCCCGCATCGCCCTCGTGGACGACGAACTGAAGACCGAGAAGGCGGACGCGGTCGGCCACACGACCGTCTCGACGGCCGACGAGCTCCAGCGACTGCGGGAGTACGAGGACGACGCCCGCTCGCGGGCGGTCGCGACCCTCACGGACCACGACGTGGACGTCGTCTTCTGTCAGAAGTCCGTCGACGACGAGGTACGGTCGTCGCTCACGCGGTCGGGTGTGCTCGTCCTCGAACGGACCCGACAGGACGAACTGGACGCGCTGGCCCGGGCGACGGGCGCGTCCGCGCTCCGGTCGGTGGCGGACCTCGACGAGGCGGCCATCGGCCACGCCGGCCGCGTCGAGCGCCGGGACGTCGGAACGACGCAGGTGGTCGTCGTCTCGGAGTGCCCCGGCGAGCGACAGGCTTCCCTGCTGTTGCGCGGCGGGACCGAGCACGTCGTCGAGGAGACCGAGCGCATCGTCGAGGACTGCATCGCCGTCACGGAACTCGCCATCCACGAAGGACGGGTCCTGCCGGGCGGCGGGGCGGCGTACCTCGCACTCGCCCGGGACCTCGAGTCGTACGCCCCGACGGTCGGGGGTCGCGAACAGCTCGCCGTCGAGGCGTTCGCGTCGGCCCTCGAAGGGGTCCCGCGGACCCTCGCGCGGAACGCGGGACGGAACCCGGTCGATTCGCTCGTCGCCCTCCGGGCGCGCCACCACGACGGCGACCGGACGGTCGGCGTCGGGGCCGACGGGGACCCGCGCGACATGCTCGACGCGGGCGTCCTCGAACCGCGCGGCGTCGTCGACCGGTGTCTGACCCACGCCGCCGCGGCCGCGGGGATGGTCCTGCGCATCGACGACGTCATCTCCATCAGCGGGTCGGGGAACGCCGGAGCGGGCGGTCACGACGACCACGACCACGGGGGTCACGGCCACGACCACGGCGGCTACCCGTGGGCCATCGGCCACTGACCGGCGACGCGACGGCGACCCGTCCCCGCGACGTGTCTCATCGATGAAATTCCCCGTGCGAGAGAGGTTCGGCTAGTTATAAGCGTAGTGTATGCTACTAATCAACACGAACCATGCCAGAGACTGTCTTCGAGGTCGACGTCGACGCGCCGCCCGAGGAGCAACCGGACCCCATCGTCAACCGCTGGCACCCGGACGTCCCGCCGGCGTCGTCGGTCGAGCCCGGCGAGAAGTTCCGCGTGGAGTGTATGGACTGGACCGGCAACCAGGTCGTCGACAGCGACGACGCCAACGACATCCGGGATATGCGCCTCGACCCGAACCACCACCTGAGCGGCCCCATCGAGGTGAAGGGCGCCGAACCCGGCGACATCCTCGTCGTGGACATCCTCGATTTGGGGCCGTTCCCGGATAACGAGTGGGGCTTCACGGGCATCTTCGAACAGGACAACGGCGGCGGGTTCCTCACCGACGAGTTCCCCCACGCCCGCAAGGCCATCTGGGAGTTCGACGGGGTCTACACCCACTCGCGACACGTCCCCGACGTCCGGTTCGCGGGCCTCTCCCATCCCGGAATCCTCGGGACCGCCCCCTCCCACGAGCTACTGGAGGAGTGGAACCGCCGGGAGCGCGAGCTCATCGAGCGCGGGGTCGACGACAAGCGCGCCGTGAACCACGAGACCCACGAGGAGGAACCGCCCCTCGCACTCCCGCCGCAGCCGAACGAGGTGTTGCTCGGCGACATGGACGAGGACAAGGTCGAGGAGGCCGCCGAGGAGGCCGCACGGACCATCCCGCCGCGCGAGAACGCCGGCAACTGCGACATCAAGAACCTCAGCCGCGGCTCGCGGGTCTACCTCCCCGTGTTCGTCGAGGGTGCGAACTTCATCACGGGCGACCTGCACTTCTCGCAGGGCGACGGCGAGATAACCTTCTGTGGGGCCATCGAGATGGCCGGGTGGATCGACCTCCAGGTCGACCTCGTCAAGAACGGGATGGAGAAGTTCGGCGTCGACCACGCCATCTTCAAGCCGGGTAACGTCGAACCGCAGTTCTCGGAGTACGTTACCTTCGAGGGGTACTCCGTCACGAAGGACGGCGAGCAACACTACAAGAACGCCAACGTCGGGATGCGCCGGGCCTGCCTCGACGCCATCGACTACCTCGCGCAGTTCGGCTACACCCGCGAGCAGGCGTACATCATCCTGAGTACGGTGCCCGTCGAGAGTCGCATCGCCGGCATCGTCGACCTGCCGAACACCTGTGTCACCGTCTCCGTGCCACAGGCCGTCTTCGACTTCGACATCGACCCGGACGGCCTCGAGAGCGCGGGCGGCACCGACCGCGGGACCGCCGCACAGCCCGAGTGAGACCGGCCGGAGCGCCCACCACATCGCCCGCGTCCCGCCTCCCTTTATCGGGGCGAGCGACCATCCCGAGAGTACCATGAGCGCAGTCACCGCCTCCCGGCTCCGAACCGCCGAAATCGTCGTCCTCATCGGCATCGGCGGGTTCGCCGGGGCGAACCTCAGGCACTTCCTCGGGACCCTCGTGGGGGGACTCGGCGGGACGCTCGTCGCGAACGTCCTCGGCTGTCTCGCCCTCGGCTTCCTGGCCTACGAGGCCGAACTCGTCGGCGTATTCACCGAGGAGACGGGCTACGTCGCCTCGACGGGCTTCCTCTCGTCGTTCACCACCTACAGCACCTTCGCGCTCGAGACGGTCCAGTCGGCGCCGCTGGTCGGCGTCGCGAACATCGTCGCGAACTACGCGCTCGGCTTCGTCGCCGTGCTCGTGGGTCGCAGCGCGGCGAAGGCGCTGGAGGCGGAGTGATGGCTATCAACCCCGCGTACCTCATCGGTGCGGGCGCGACCGTCGGCGCGCTCCTCCGCTACGCCACCGGCCGGTACGTCGGCGAGCGCACCCGCGGGCGGCGGTTCCCCTACGGGACGTTCACGGTCAACGTCGTCGGCAGCTTCGTCCTCGCGCTGATAACCTTCATCGGAGCGAGTGACGCGGTGCTCCTCGCCGTCGGGACGGGTGCCTGCGGGTCGTACACGACGTTCTCCTCGTTCTCGGTCGATACGGTCCAGCTCTGGGAGGCGGGCGACCGTCCCCTCGCGGTCTGGTACGCCGCCGGCAACCTCCTGGGTGCGCTCGCCGCCATCGCCCTCGCGGCCGCCGTCACCGGCGCCGTCGGGTGAGTGCGGGGTCACGTCGCATCGTCCATTCCACGTCCGGACCGGTGCCCTCGGACGAACGTCGCGATGGGTGCCCCGGGGGTTCCTGCCTCGGGCGGCGCTACTCGTTGACCAGGAGGAGCTTTCCGAGAAAGTCGCCCTCCTCACCCGGACGGTGTGGCTCGGCCACGTCGTCGAACGCGAAGCGCTCGGCGATGTGTGGTTCGACGGCACCGTCGTCGACGACCGTCGTCTCCTCGGCGAGCATCTCCCAGGCGGTGAGCGCGACGACCGGGAGCGCGGCGGTCTCCGCCAGCGGAATCGACATGGGGGCGTGTGCGACCGTGCCCATGTGGCCGACGACGTAGTCCGCGAGCGACCCCTGACCCCGACGCTCTCGAATTAATGGTAGCATTACGCACGATAGCTTCCTGCCTGTTTGTGTACGCTTACCGACGGCTGTTTCATCGATCGAGTAGAGCGTATCTGATCTCCTGACGGAGCGTACTGAGGGGTATCGACGCGCCGGCGGCGGTGCCGAGCGTGGTCGAAACGGTCGTCCGCCCGGTCCGCTATCGCTCCCTCGTACCGTCGAAACCGGTTCGTTCGAGCGCGTCCGCCTGCTCCTGGAGGTCGCGGATGGCGGTCTCCTGTTCCCCGCAGGTCGCCCCGCCCGATTCGGCGTACCGGCCGAGGAACTGGTGAGTGGGGACGTGTTCCCAGACGCTCTCGGGCCCCGACCGGTCGTCGCCGTCGTGCGGTGGACTGGGGCGACTGGGACGACTGCGGCGACGGAGGCGGGCGACGGCGAGGCCAACGAGGCCGGCGAGGCCCACCGCGGGGAGGGCGGCCGGCAGGACGTCGACCCACGGAACGAGCAGGGCGCGGCGAACAGGAGGCCCACGACTGCGACGGCGGCGAGATCGGTCCGTCGGGGACGGGCCATAGCACGATATCGTCGACGAGCTCACGTGTAATCACCGGCGTCCCCCGGCGGAGCGTGGGGCGGCGGCCGGTGCGGAAAGTATTTACTGCCGAGCGATACAGTGTAGGTCGCGAAACATATCGGTCCCCCATCGGACCCACACGCCCCCATGACGATTCCGCCCTCCACGGAAGCGTTCCCAGCAGTCCCAGCGCCGGTCACCGTCTACGTCGTCGGGATGGCGCTCGCCACCCTCTGTGCGCTGCT
>CAYYSW010000107.1:0-8520 GCA_964474395.1 uncultured Halobacteriales archaeon | reverse complement strand
CGTGATATCAGCAGTCTCGCAACGGTTAATATCGAACCGGCCCATACAGGACATCGACCGATTATGGCAAACCGACGATACCCGTTCGACGAGATGGACCGCGTGGTCGACCAGATGCGCCGCTCTATGCTGGGCAACTTCGGTGGCTTCGGCAACTGGGGCGACCGTGATTTCGGAATGCCCGAGTTCGGCCGCTGGGCCGATGACGCCCGCTCCCGCGGCATGGGCCACGACATGAACCTCAGCCTCGAGACCGACGACGAGGGCTACGTCGTCCTCGCCGACATGCCCGGCTTCGAGAAGGAGGAGATCGACCTCCGGTTCGACGACGGCACGCTGTTCATCAGCGCCCGCCACGAGGTCACCGAGTCCGGCGAGGGGTCGATGAGCATGCGCTCGCGGCACGTCCACGAGTCCATGACCATCCCCGCCGAGGTCCGCGAGGACGACATCTCGGCCACCTACCGCAACGGCGTCCTCGAGGTCCGCCTGCCCACCGTCGAGGAGATCGAGCAGACCGGCAAGTCGATCGACATCGACTGACCCAGTCCCGCGCTGACTCCCGGCACTTCGACACCCCGCGTTCGACGACCGAACGCTTCTCCCGCTCTTACAGCGAACCCTGCGACGACCGGTTCGATAAACGATAGCTCCGCTGCTCCACTCGCATCACAACAACGTTCAAGAGTTTCACTATCGTTACTGGAACAACGATGCCATCGACCCCTACGTCCCGGTCCCCGTCGTGGCGTGATTACGAGCAGGAATACACCGACGAGGTCATCGGCGAGGACACCCTCGGGCGGATGTTCGAGGCGAGCGCCGAACGGAACGCCGCCCGCCCCGCCCAGCGCTACAAGGGCGGCATCTACGACCGCTCGCTCGTCGCGGCGGGCGTCGTCGATGACGCGCTCTGGGACGAGTACGCCACGCTCACCTACGCCGAGATGCGCGACATCGTCCGGAACCTCGCGGCCGGCTTCCGCGACCTCGGGGTGGCGGCGGGCGACCGGGTGGGCCTGTTCGCCAGCACGCGCATGGAGTGGGCACAGACCGACTTCGCCCTCCTGCAGGCCGGCGCCGTCGTGACGACGGTGTACACCGAGTCCTCGCCGCGGCAGGTCCGCTACCTCCTCGACGACCCCGGCGCCACGGGCGTCGTCGTCGAGAACGGGGAACTGCTCGACCGGGTACTGGAAGTCGAGGACGACCTCGACCTCTCCTTTATCGTCGTCATCGACGAGGCGGAGACGGGCGACCGGGAGGACGTCCTGACCCTCGGCGAACTCCACGAGCGGGGTCGGGAGGTCTTCGACCCGGCCGACCACGAGTCGTGGCTCGACGCCACCGACCCCGACGACCTCGCGAGCCTCATCTACACCTCCGGGACGACGGGCGAACCGAAGGGCGTCGAACTCACCCACGCCAACCTCCGGGCGAACGTCAACCAGAACCGCAAGCGGATGGGGCCGCGCCCCGACCGACCCCCGGAGATTCCGACGCTCGACGCCCACACGGAGACGATGTCCTTTCTCCCGCTCGCACACGTCTTCGAGCGCACGGCGGGCCACTTCCTGCCGTTCGCCTCCGGGTCCTGTGTCGGCTACGCGGAGTCCGCCGACACCGTCGGCGAGGACATCCAGCGGCTCTCGCCGAACGTGGTCACGAGCGTCCCCCGGGTGTACGAGCGCATCTACGACGCGATGCGCGAACAGGCCAGCGAGTCGGACGTCAAACAGCGCATCTTCGAGTGGGCCGTCGAGGTGGGCCGCGAGCACAACCGGGCCGACGACCCCGGCCTCGCCCTCGAAGCGAAGTACCGCGTCGCCGACCGCCTCGTGTTCTCGGGGGTCCGCGAGAAGATGGGCGGGAACATCGACTTCTTCGTCAGCGGCGGGGGGAGTCTCTCGAAGGAGCTCGCCGAACTGTTCAACGGGATGGGCCTGACCGTCCTGGAGGGGTACGGCCTGACCGAGACGGCGCCGGTGGTGAGCGTCAACCCGCCCGAGGACGTCCGACCGGGCACGCTCGGTGTCCCCCTCGCCGACATCGACGTCCGCATCGACGGCAGCGTGGTCGACGAGGACCAGAAGCGGGGGGCGCCCGGCGAGGTGGGCGAACTCCTCGTTCGGGGGCCGAACGTCACGCGGGGCTACTGGAACCGCCCCGACGCGACGGAGGAGGCGTTCACGGCCGAGGGGTTCTTCCGGACCGGCGACATCGTCGGGCGGACCGACGACGACTACCTCGTCTTCCACGAACGGCTGAAGGAGTTGCTCGTCCTCGACACGGGCAAGAACATCGCGCCCGGCCCCATCGAGGACGCCTTCGCCACCAGCGACCGGGTCGACCAGGTGATGGTCGTCGGCGACGGCGAGAAGTTCGTCTCGGCGCTCGTCGTCCCGAACTTCGAGTCCGTCAGGGCGTGGGCCGACCGACACGACGTGGACCTCCCACGCGAACGGGCCGCCGTCTGCGAACACGAGCAGGTCCGAGCGTACGTCGAGGACGTCGTCGAGGCGGTCAACGCCGACCTCGAGAAGGAACAGCGCATCAAGCGCTTCGCGCTCGTCCCCGAGGAGTGGACGGCGGAGAACGACCTCATGACCCCCTCGATGAAGAAGAAGCGCCGCAACATCCTCGACCGCTACCGCACGGAACTCGACGGGCTCTACGGCCGTGAGCAGTCGGCGACCGCGGACTGACCGGAGCTCCGGGCGTCGAGCAGGCCCACACGCCCACATCCGTCCCCTGGAACGACGGGGATTATATGCTATCTCCACAAGTGGAAGGTACCGCTTACACCCGGGACCGCCCCGACCGTGGGAGCGAGCGTGCACGGAGGCGAACGAATGACTGAACGAAACGACTCACGAATACGCTGTCCGACACCCATCACCGACGGGGTCGGCGGCGCCGGACGGAAGCGACACCCCGACGGACAGTGGGCGACGGCTCGGCGCATGGCCGAACAGATGTGTCTCGGGTTCAGACACCACGACGACGGGAACCGCGCGGCCGCGGTCGAGGCCTTCGCGTTCGTCGACGCCCGACAGTTCCCGGGCATCTCGGCGGCCGACGCCCACGAGGCGGCGGAGGCGTACGTCGACGCCCTCTGGGCGAAGGACACCGTCGAGAAACACAACCTCGACGACGCGGGGGCCATCGACCCCGAGCGCATCGGGGCGGCCGACTGGTCGCAGGTCCGGAACGCCCTCCGGCGTCGGGCCGGTGCCGCGGGCGTGTCCGAGCGCTACGCCGAACTGACGACGCTCGCCTGGCGTAACCACAAGGCCGGCGGGGACTACTGGACCCCGTTCATGCGGGCCCAGCAGGTGGAACTGGCGGCGGTGTTCGGCGACACGTCCCTCCCCCGGAAACGAAGCGACGGGCGGTCGGGGTACGGCGTCCTGCCGACGCGCTACGTCCTCGGGGTCGAACTCCACGACAGGCACACCGCGGCGGCCTGGCGGGAGGCCGTCGACGTCATGACGCCGTACTACGCCGAGATTCTGGCCGCTCACGAGCGCTAGCCATCGAACCTATCCGTCTCCCGTGCGGGTGAGACGCGCTCGCCCCGTCAGACGCCGTCGGACGACCGACCGAGTCGGTCCCGGCGCTGACACACCGGTTCGTTCGCCGTCCCGAGACAGTATAGATAGCCGTCCTGTTTATGCCGGCTTCCGCGTAACCCTGTCTCGACATGGCCGTATCGACGGGGTCGCCCACACTCGACACGATCCTCGATGGGGGTCTCCCAGAGCGGCGGACGGTGCTCGTGACCGGTGGCCCCGGGACCGGGAAGAGCACGCTCGGCATGCAGTTCCTCCAGGAGGGACTGAACCAGGGCGAGCGCTGCCTGTTCGTCAGCACGGAGCAGACGACCGCCGAGATACGCGATT
Organism: uncultured Halobacteriales archaeon; assembly: GCA_964474395.1. Lineage (GTDB taxonomy): Archaea > Halobacteriota > Halobacteria > Halobacteriales > Haloarculaceae > Halomarina. Next base: position 4,618 of record CAYYSW010000107.1, on the reverse strand, counting down.
CCTTCGACTCCTTCGAGTTCGACCTCGACGACGACCGCCTGTCGCTCGCGACCATCCACGCCAGCGAGGGGGCGACGATCGAAGGGGGCGGCAACCAGCTCGTCCTCGAATCGCTCGGCGGGTGGGTCGAGAACCCCGTCGAGGAGATGGCCGCCTTCGACGACGTCGGGGGCGGGTACTCGGTTCCGTTCGCCTGGCAGTACATCCGGGAGTTCATCGCGGCCTACTGTCCCGCGGACCGTGTCGTCTTCGACAGCATCTCCGGCCTGTCGGTCATGACCGAGGACGAACACCGTTTCCGGCGGTTCGTCCTCGAACTCGTCCGCCTGTTCAGCGACGAGTTCGAGGCCACGACGCTCTTCCTCGCCGAGGAGGACCTCCACGGGGAACACCAGGGCGAGACCGTCTCGCTGAACATGCTCCAGTTCGACACCCACGGCGTCATCAACCTCTGGCGCGAGCGGGTCGACCGGGACTACAAGCGGATGCTCCAGGTCTCGAAGATGCGGGGCGTCGACCACTCCACTCGACAGTACGAGGTGGAGATCGACCGGTTCGGCCTCCGCATCGGCCCGCTCATGCGGACGCCATCGCCCTCGTTCCTCCCGTTCGAGACGGTCCCCTCCGGCATCGACGGGCTCGACGCCCTCTGCGGGGGCGGGTTCGTCCGCGGGGGGACCACCCTCCTCGAACACGACGGGCGAGCGGACGCGCTCGGTATCGTCTCGAACGCCATCGTCGAACGCATCCGCGAGGGCGAAGCCATCGTCCTCCTCCCGCCGGCGAACCTCCCGCCGGAGAAACTCGACCGCGTTCTCACCCGTCGGGTCGGGTCCGTCGACCAGTTGCTGGCCTCGGACCGCCTGTTCGTTCTCGACCTCGTCGGGACGTGGCGCGACCGGTCGCCGAACGTCTACACGCTCCCGAAGTCCAGCCTGTTGCGGACGCAGGTGCTGAAGTCGGTCAAGCCCCTCCTCTCCGGGATGCTCCGGTACGTGTTCAACCGCATGAACGAGGACCGGGCCGGCCGTCCGGCGACGGCCATCACCTACACCGAGGCGCTGTTACAGGAGTTCGACCCGATGGACGTCCGGCGAATCCACTACTGGGGCAAGGAGGCGTTGCTGGGTGAACGCGACACGGTGCTGTTCGTCCAGAACCCGGGGGTCATGTCCGAGGAGCTCTCGGAGTTCTTCGTCTACGACGCGGACCAGATGGTCACGACGTGGCTCGACGACAGCGGCCTCCAGTACGTGAAACTCGCGAAGTCCCCGACCGGTCGCCTCGGCGATACGCGGCTGGTCGAGTACACCGACTACCCGCCGTACGTCCGCATCCAGCAGCCGGGAGACGAGGTCGAGAACGGTACCGGTAGAGGAAAACGGCAATGATCGACAACACACACCAGCGACTCAGACAGCTGTACGGAACCATCGGCGGACCGACCGCCGACGCGAACACACTCGACGACGACGACCGGACCGCACGGGAGGCCCGGCGGATGGCCGAGCGCATCTGTGCCGGCTTCCAGTTGCACGACGAACGTCGGCGTCGGGAGGCCATCGAGGCCTTCGCGTTCGTCGACACCCGACAGTTCCCAGGTATCCCGACGGCCGACGCCCACGAGGCGGCGGAGGCGTACGTCGACGCCCTCTGGGCGAAGGACACCGTCGAGAAACACAACCTCGACGACGCGGGGGCCATCGACCCCGAGCGCATCGGGGCGGCCGACTGGTCGCAGGTCCAGCGTGCACTCCTGCGCCGGAGCCGGGCCGTCGGGATGCACCCGCGCTACGCCGAGCAGACGACGCTCGCCTGGCGTAACCACAAGGCCGGCCGCGACTACTGGACGCCGTTCATGGAGGCCCAGACCCACGAACTCCGGGTTGCGCTCGACGACGCCGAGTTCCCCCGCAAGCCGAAGGACGGCCAGTCGGGGTACGGCCCCCTCGTGCTCCGGTACGTCCACGGCGTCGAACTCCACGACATGCACTCCCGGGAGTCCTGGGAGGAGGCCATCGACACGATGACGCCGTACTACGCGGCGATACTGGCCGCCCATCCCCAGTCGGACGCCACCCGCTGAACACTCGGCTCTCGTTCTCCGGTTCCGTTCAGAGCCGCTCGTCCTGTAGCTCCGAGTGGCGACGCTCGACGTCGATGACCGGTCGCGGGTAGTCGGTGCCGAGGTGGACGCCGTGGGCCGCCCGTTCGTCCGCCGGGAGCGTCCACGGGTCGTGGACGGCGCCGTCGGGCAGGTCGGCCAGTTCCGGCAGCCAGTGGCGGACGTACTCCCCGTCCGGGTCGTACTCGTCGGCCTGCTTGCGGACGTTGAAGTAGCGGTTCCGCGAGTCGTTGCCGACGCCGGCCTGGTAGGCCCAGTTCCCCCAGTTCGAAGGCGGGTCGTAGTCCACGAGGCGCGCCTCGAAGTACGCCGCCCCACGGCGCCAGTCGACCTCCAGCCAGTCGGCGAGGAAGGAGGCGACGGTCTGTCGCCCGCGGTTGCTCATGTAGCCGGTTTCGTTCAGTTCGCGCATGTTCGCGTCCACGAAGGGGACGCCAGTCCCGCCGGCGGCCCACCGCTCGAAGCGGTCCTCGTCGCCCGACCACTCCCGGTCGACGTCGCGGATACCGGTCGGAGAGAAGAACGCGAGGCCGTGTTTGACGAACTGGAACTGGAAGAAGTCTCGCCACATGAGTTCGAACAGGAGCCAGTAGGTGCTCTCGTTCGAGACGCGCTCGTCCTCGTAGCGCCGCACCTCGTCGTGGACGTACCGCGGGGAGAGACAGCCGAGCGCGAGCCACGCCGAGAGCTTCGAGGAGTAGTCGGCCCCGAGCAGGCCGTTCCGCGTCTCCTTGTACTCCCGGAGGTGGTCGCCGTCCCAGACGTACGACTCGACACGCTCCCTCCCGGCGGTCTCCCCGCCCGCGAACGGCAGGACCGACCGCCCGTCGGGCGTCCCGTCCCCGTCGTAGCCGAGTTCGCCGAGCGTCGGCACCTCGCCCGCCTCCACGTCATCTGGGAGCGGGAGGGAGTCGGGGGTCGCGACCTGCTCGCGGACGGGCCGCGACTCGGTGGCCTCGCGCCACGACGTGAAGGTGTCCGGTATCTCGGCGACGTCGGTCGCGAGGTCCTCGACGTGATTGAGCGTGTGCGTCCAGCGGCGGTCCGTCTCGACGCCTGCCGACCTGAGCGCCTCGCGGGTCGCGTTCTCGACCCCGACCTCCTCGGTCGCGGGGAGCGTCTGGCAGTGGACCGTCCCGACGTCGTACGCCTCGGCGAGGTCCGGGACGACCGCCTCCGGTCGCCCACGGCGCACGACGAGGTCGCTCCCCATCCCGCGCAGCGACTCCCGGAGGTCGAGGCCGCTCTCGCGGAGGAACCGCGCGCGGTACGGGCCGGTCTTCGGGAGGTCGAACATCCCTCCGTCGTCGTCGAACGTCCGGGGGTCGAAACAGTAGACCGGCAGAACGCGGTCCGCATCCGCCCCGCTCAGGAGCGAGGGGTTGTCGTGGAGACGGAGGTCGGAACGGAGCCAGACGAGGTCGGTCGCCATGCCCGAGAGACGGACCGACGGGGCATGAGCGTCCGCCTCCCGGTCAGTACAACCGGCTGAACGGGAGGCCGCCCTGCTGGGTGTAGACGTGGTAGGTCGCAGAGAGGACGAACCCGAGGAAGAAGACGACGGCCCACTGCGCCGGGCTGATGACATCGAGGACGAGGACGCCCAGTTCCGCGGCGGTGACGACGAGCATCCCGAGGAACGCGAAGGCGATGTAGTACTCGCCCCACGAGAGGCCGTACTTCGGGACGACCTCCATGTACACCTCGACCTCCCGGACCCGCTCCTGGAGGTAGACGACCTTGCTGTCGTCATCGTACCGGACGATGCCAAGTTTGTGGAGCTTCGGGAGATGCGTCTGGTGGAGCGAGACGTACACGCTCTGGCGTTTGTTGCGCGGCGGCGGGGTCTCGCCCGTCTCGCGGGCGGCCACCTGCTCGGAGAGCTCCCGGACGCTCATCTGCCCGTCTTCGGTCTCCTGTAGACAGTCGATGGTGAGGCGCCGTCGCGTGTTCCGCAGGACGTCGTGGATGTCCCCTTCATCGAGGGATCGTTTCCGTGATTGTTGTGCTATTGCCATAGTCTCCCGACCAAACAGGTCTATTTAGTATGGTAAATTTACTTGAACAAGAACGTATGGGATTAGTCGGTAGCCTCCCCCGCGGAGTTTTCGACTAGAGGGAGTTAATCCAACGTCGTCAGAAGAAGAGAGAAAGCGGGGCCGGTCAGGCCAGCCACTCCTCGGGCTTGATGTCGTAGTCGACGTCCGTCGCCGCGAGGTGTTCGACCTCCTCCCACGGCAGGTCCGCTATCTCGAAGTCCTCGCCGTCGAAGCGGATGAGCTTGCCCTGCTCGTCCGGGACGGGTTCCCGGTCGCGACGACGGGCCACCTCGACGTCGTGTTCGTCGAGTTCCTTGACGATGGTCTTTAAGTTCACCGGCCGGCCCCAGAGTTCGAAGACCCGTTCGAGCACCTGCTCGGCCTGTCGGACGTCCAGCATGACGCCGTTGTACTGGTGGCTCAACAGCAGTTCGTTCCGGTTCCGGTAGTTGCC
>CAYYSW010000106.1:0-8530 GCA_964474395.1 uncultured Halobacteriales archaeon | reverse complement strand
CCGGTCCCGTTCATGTTGGAGTTGATGTACGCCCCGTCGTGCTCTTCGACCCACTGCTTCTGCATGATGTCGCAGTAGGTTGCGAACTGGTCGAAGATGATGGGGTTGACGCTGTTCGAGGTGACCTCGACGGCTCGTTCGCCGTCCACCGGCGTCGCGCCCGTGACGCCGGCGAGCTGGTCCTTCTGCGGGCTGGCGAGACCGCCGACGTTCTCCTGGACGATACGGTTGATGGAGAACGCGACGTCCTCGGGGGTGAGCGCCTCGCCGCTGTGGAAGGACACGCCCTCGCGGAGCGTGAACTTCACCGTCGTCTCGCCGGTGCGCTCGTAGCCGTTCGCGAGCTGCTGGATGATACCCCCCTCCGGGTCGCGACTCAGGACGCCCTCGTAGGCCTGGGTGACGATGATGTCCGTCGGCGTCTCGCGGTGGTCGTGAGGGTCGAGCCCCGAGTCCATCTGGCTCAGGGTGACGGAGACCGAATCGCCCTGCTGTGGCGTGATGGCGTAGGCGTCGATGACCTCGTCGCGCCGCGCCTCCCACTCGACGTTGTTGCTGACGCCGTAGACGCTGTACTGGCGGTTCAGGAATACCCAGGGGGCCTCGTCGTGGAGGATGAGGTTCGCCCGCTGGAGGTACTCCTCGCGGGTCTCGGGTTCGGGGAGGTCGGTGGGCTCCTCGCCACCGCTCCCGTTCCCGTCCCCGCTCCCGTTCCCGCCGCCCGTCCCGTTCGTTCCCCCGTTGCCTTCGCCGTTCCCGTCGTCGCCGGCACAGCCCGCGAGTGAAGCCGCCACTGCGGTGCCGCCGGCGAGGCGAAGAAACGACCGTCTGTCGAACTCGTCGTCCGTCATGCCACGACATGACCTATCGAGATACATAAATGCGGCGGGTTCGACGGGCCGAATCGGTCGATACCGGTCCGTAAGGAAACAGCTCCGGCGGTTCCGAGTTCGGCCGTCGCCTCAAACCTCGTCCTGGAGGCGGTACCGGTGGGGCCGTTCGCGGATGACTTCGACGTCCGTCCCGGAGCGCCGGCCGAGCACCGTCGCGATGCGGTGGGTGCTCTCGACTGCCACCCCGTGGTCGTCGAGGACGTCGAGTATCTCGCGTGCGGTCAGCGGCCCGTCCACGTCGGCCTCCGAGAGCACGGCGCGAATCCGTTCGAACTCGCCGTGGCGAGTGCGCATACGCGTACGTGTGCCACGAACCCCTTCAAACCCTGTCAGACGACCGTATGACACGCTCTGTGGGGAACACGCCCGACAGCGGCGGGACGGGGTCGTCCTCCGCCGTCGGACGACGCGGGAGACGGACGGTCGGCCCGTCTCACGCCGGCCGGTCGAACTCGTCGTCGAAGTCCCGCTGAGCGCGGTACTGGTCGACGAACTCCTCCACGTCGAACTGGAGCATCTGCTCTTCGAACTCGGTCATCGCCGAGTCGTCGCTCGCGTGGCTCACGGCGTGTTCCATCAACTCGACGAGCAACTCGACGACTACCTCGTGGAGTCGCCGCGAGTCGAACTCAGCCATCCAGACGAGCGCGAACCCGACGTGGCCGTCCTCGCTCGCGTCCAGGCTGACGACCTGCTCGGGGAACTCCTCCAGGACCATCCCCATGACGTGCATCGTGTCGAAGTCGGACTCGGTGGTGGTGTCGACCGCCGTCTGGAGCACCGCCACGAGGTCCTCTGGGACCCACCGCGAGAGGGGGTGCATGTCCATCACGACGGCGTGGTCCCTCCCGCAGGGACACTCGTACTCGCGCATCCCCATGTCCAGGTTGTGCACGTCGACGTCGCGCCCGCACGGGAGCGACAGCTCGCGGCTCGACTCCCCGGGCACGCGCGGCTCTCCCATACGCGAGGGGTAGCAGCGTCGGCCGGTTAAGTAGTCCGCTTGGCGTCCGGCGACCGGGCCCGCGAGTCGGCGGGCCCGCGGACGTTCACGGGAGCAGTTCCTCCCACTCCTCCTTCGGTTCGTCCTCCGCTTCGACGCCGTGTAGCTGGCGGAAGGCGTCGCCGGCCGCGGCGCTCGCGTACACCGCCACACCCGCCCCCGCGAGGAGTTCGGCGACGCGGGCGACCGTCGGGGCGAACAGCGCCCCGAGGTTCCCGACCAGCGACCCGACGAACAGGTCGACGAGGAACAGGCCGGCGCCGAGGCCGAGCACGCCGAGGGGGGCGTCGAGGGCCAGCGAGACGCTCGACCGGAGCGCACCGACCACCGAGGCGTCCTCCCACGCGATGAACTGCCGGGTGAAGAAGAACACCACGCCGACCAGCAGCGCCGGGAGGACGAGCAACGCGCCGCCGACGAGCAGCGCCAGGCTGACGACGAGGCTCGCGACGAAGCCCGTGAGCGTCGCCCGTCCGAGCCGACGGGTCGGCTCGTGGAGGCCGTCGACGTCCCCGCTGATGAACGTCCGGTCGGCGACGATGCGCGTCGCCTCCAGCGAGAGGGCGACGACGACGACGAGTCCGGCGGCGACGACCGGCGGAACGGGCAGGGCGAGTGGTTGACTCGACACCGCCACGAGAACGCCCTCGGCGAGGTCCGCCGACCCTGCCTCCCGGAGCGTGGCGACGAGGTCCTCGACGAACGCCGTGTCCGCCATCGCGAGGGCGAGCGTGGCCGTCGCTGTCGCGTTCAGCAGGTTCAGGGCGGCGAAGGGGACGAACAGGAGCGCGCCGCCCGTCGTCGCCGCCCGTTCGGCCCCCCGGCGGAGGGCCGCACCGACCGCCAGGCTCACGGCCAGTCGTCGCGCTCCTCGCCGCCCGCCGTCGTCGGGGAGTCCGGTTCGCCGAGCGTCCAGCCGGCCGCCTCGGCCGCGTTCTCGATGTCGAGGAACTCCCAGCCGACTGCCTCGGCGAGCTCCGCGTCCTCGTCGGTCGTCCCGACGAAGACGTGGCGGTCGGTGTCGAACTGCCGCTTGACGTTCTCCAGGCTCTCCTGTTTTCCGCGGGGACCGGAGAAGAAGTCCTGTCGGATGCGCTGTTTGCGCGTGAAGTTCGTCACCACGTAGGTGGGTTTCTCGCTGACGACCCCGACGTACTTGCTCCACTGCCGCGCGTCGGAGAACACCGTGTCCGGTTCGGCCAGTCGCTTCAGCGCCTCCAGTTCGAAGGCGAGCGTCATGTCGCTAGAGCCGCCACTTTGCATGGTCGTTCCTTATACGCGGCGCGCTAAACCGCTTCGGTCCCGCCTCTTATCGCCCCCACCCGACTGAACGGAAGCGCCCGCCCCGCCCGGCCGTCGGTACTCATTACCGTCGGCGACCCCAACGACGCCCGTGACGACGCGAGACACCGACTCGCCGCTGTATCCGAACGACGGGGACGCCGAGGACCCGTCGCCCCGGGTCTCTCGCCGGCGGCTGTTGACCGGGAGCGCGACCGCCGGCGCCGTACTGGCCGCGGGCTGTGCCGGCGACGACGGCGGCGGGACGCCCGACGGAGAGACGACGGGAACCGACGAACGGACGACCACCGACGGGGCACCCGAAACCCCCGAACGGCAGCCGACCGTGTTCGTGTTCAACACCGGCGACGGGACCGTGAGCCTCATCGACCCCGGAACGGACGAACTCCTCGAGACGCGGGCCATCGGCCTCTCCTCGTCGTTCCCGTCGAACCAGTACACTCGGACGCTGACCGACCGGCCGGCGGACTCGCTGTGGCTCAACGTCGGCCGTGGCGTCCGGGGGCTCGCCGTCGGGTCGCTTCAGGGGACGGCGGCCGTCGAGACCGGCTCCGGGGCGAACTGGCTCGAACAGACCCCCGACGGGGACCACGTCGTCGTCAGTGCCCGCGAACCCGCCCACGCGCAGCTCCGCATCGACGCCGACACCGACTCCGAGACCTTCGGCGAGGTGACCGGGCGCATCGAGCGTGCCGACGAGGGCGGGACCGGCGACAGGGAGGGTCCCGGCCCCTGTGACGTGACGATTCACCCCTCGGGAGACTGGGCGTACGTCCCCGACATCTTCGGCGACACGCTGACCGTCCTCGGCGTGGACCCCTTCGAAATCGTGACGCAGGTCGAGGTCGACCCCGTCGGTGACGGCCCCGCGCGACCGTGGATGGGGACTGTCTCCCCGGACGGGAACACGTGGCTCGTCGAGCACGACGAGGGCGAGACGGGGACCGAGAGCGTCTGGGACCTGCGCGACCCGACCGACCCGCGACTCGCGGCCCGGCTGACGGCCGAGGACGGCCTCGGGGCGCGCCCGCTGACCAGCGAGATCGGCCCCGACTCCCGGACCGGCTACGTGTTCACCCCCGACTCCGAGGACGTCACCGTCGTCGACATGGAGGCCGGCAGCGTGACCGACCGCATCGACCTCGGCGGGTCGGCGTTCGTCGGGACGTGGAACCCCGACCGGACGAAACTGTACGTCCCCGTCCAGACGAACGACGAGGTGGCCGTCATCAACCACGAGGCGGGCGAACTCGTCGAGCGCATCCCGGTCGGCGCGAGCCCCTACGGGGCGACGGCCGCGGAGGTCAGACCGCGCGCGGAGACGACCCCCACGACTCGGACCGCGATGGCAGAGCTGGGCATCGGGACGGAGACGACCTACTGCATCGGGAAGTGCGCCTGCGGCCACCAGTTGTAAGCGACCGCAGCGGGGACGGAGGCGTCGAACCCTCCCGCTCCCCGCGTGGGTGACAATTCCTTTCAGTGTCGCTCGTGTAAGGCGGCCCCATGAGCATCTTCGGGACGCTCAAGGACATGCTGGTACCCGACACCGACCGGGGCGTCGTCTACCGGTGTGTCGAGTGTGGCGAGGCGTTCGAGACGGCCCGCGAGCGCTGTCCGGACTGCGGGTCCGAGGAGATAGAGGAGGCGGAGGGGTTCGACATGCGACCCGACTCGTGAGCGCCGGACGGCGGACGATACCGGCGGACCGGTCGGGGCTACGAGTCCTGATATCGTGACCCGACCTATCGGAGGGAGTGTACACACACACTGAGACACCGAACGCGTGGATGAGCGGCCCTGGGGACGGCGACCCGTACTGGTCGCTCGGGGCGCTGACCGTCCTGAAGGCGACGGACCGGAACACCGGCGGGGCCTTCTCGATGGTCGAGGAGTGGATTCCCGCCGGGGCCTCGCCGCCGATGCACGTCCACCGGGAGGACGACGAGCTGTTCTACGTCCTCGATGGCGCCGTCACCTTCGAGGTCGACGGCGAACGGTTCACCGCGTCCGCCGGGTCGACCGTCTTCGCGCCGCACGGCCGCCCGCACACCTACCTCACCGAGCGGGAGACCCACTGGCTCATGTTCGTCCACGAACCCGGACTCGAGCAGCTGTGGGCGTCGGTCGGTCGCCCCGCCGAGTCGTGGACGATACCCGACGGTTCCGAGGCGGAGATGGACGCGCAGATGCGTGCCGTGCTGGAGCAACTCGACCGCTACGGCATCGAGATCGTCGGCGACCCACTCACCCCGGAGGACGCGGTGCAGTGACCCCCGGCGCACCCGGTGTGACTAGGTCACACTACCCGTGGTCGCGTCGGGACAGAAGAGAGAACGGAACCGCGGCCCTCGCGGCGACTACTGCTGTTCGGCCTCTATCGGTTCGAACTTCTCGAGGTCGATGGTCTCCTCCAGCAGGTACTCCTTCTTGTCGCTCACGTCGGTCCGGTTGCGCGCGAGCTTCTTGAGCTTCGACTGGGGGGCGAGGTCGCCGATGAGGACGCCGCCGACCACCTTGCCGTCCTTGATGGCGACGCGGCGCCACTCGTCGTCCGAGTACTTCTGTTCGACGGAGTCGTCGCCGAGGGTCGGGTGGCCAAAGGAGAGGAACGGGAAGTCGAAGTGCGTGATGGAGTACGAGGAGACCCACTCGAAGGTGGCCTCCTCGACGTCGCCGCCCTGGTCCAGTACCATGTTGCGCCCGGAGATAGAGCCCTGCTCCTTCGCGCTGCCCCACGCGCCGTTCTGGGCCTGGTCGCCGAGGATGACGTCGTAGAAGTAGGTGAGGTCGCCTGCCGCGTACACGTCCTCGGTGTTGGTGCGCATGTGCTCGTCGACGACGATGGAGCCGTCGTCGGTGCGTTCGATGCCCGACCCCTGGAGGAACTCGGTGTTGTAGTTGAGGCCGATGGCGACGCCGACGAAGTCGGCATCGAAGTACTCGCCGTTGGGGTCCTCGACCCCGACGACCTCGCCGTTCTCGACGTCGAAGTGGTCCACGCCGCTCTCGAAGACGGGCGTGACGCCGTTCTCCCGCAGGGCGTCGTGGATGATCTCCGCGCCCTCCTCGCTGAGGGCGTAGCGCCACCAGGCGTTGCCGCGCATGAGGTAGTTGGCCTCGACGTCCTGTGCGCCACAGATGGCCGCGAGGTCGATACCGAGCAGGCCGGCGCCGATGACCGCGCCGGTGTCGGCGGCCTCGGCGTGCTCGCGGATACCGCGTGCGTCCTGGAACGTCCAGAAGTGGTGGATACCGTCGGCGTCGCTGCCGGGGACCGGGAGTTGCGTGGGCGTCCCGCCCGTGGCGATGAGGAGGGTGTCGTACTCGATGGTCTCGCCCTCGTGGGTGTGAATCTCGTGGGCGTCGGTGTCCACGCGGTTGACGTGGGTGTTCAGTTTGAGGTCGATGTCGCGCTCCTCGTACCAGTCCTCCTCGTGGATGGAGATGGGGCCTGCGGGCATCTTGCCCTTGGCGAACTCCTTGATGAGAATGCGGTTGTAGAGGGCCTCGCCCTCGTCGGTGATGACGGTGACCTCGGCTTCGGCGTCGGCCTCGCGGATGGTCTCCGCGGCCGAACTCCCGGCGATGCCGTCGCCGATGATCACGTGCGACGCGCTCATGTGCTGACGCTTGGATTGCCCCCTTAATGTGGATTGCTATCTGGAGAATCGGTGCCCGGCCGTCCGGTCAGAGCCGGGGGTCGGCCTCCGTCTGCCAACATTGAAGCGGGCGGCGCCCCAACGTACGGTACGATGAAAATCCGCCAGAACGTGCGCCACTGGGCCGCGAAGAAGGCGCTGACCACGCCGGTCGTCGGGGACTTCGCCAACCGGAAGCTCGTCGACCTCCACACCAAGATATTCCTCGGGAAGGCGGACGAGGACCGACAGGAGGAACGGCGCGAGCACCTCGACGCCTTCTTCGACGCCACCATGGACGCCTACGTGGCGGCGCTCGAAGCGGGCTACACCGAGGCACAGGCCCGGGAGGTGACACACATCCAGGCCAACTTCGACTTCTTCAACCACGGCTGGGCGGAGATGATGGAGATCCCCGCCGGGGAACTGGAGGACCACTACCGACGCTACGAGGAGTTCTTCAAGCACTACGACGTCACCATCGACGACCCCCTCGGCGCGTTCGCGCCCGTCGGCGGCGTCCCCGAGGCGCCCGCCACCCCCGGGAAACTGGAGGACGGTGAGTTCGAGAACGCCGTCGCGGGCTTCGCGGACGACGTCTACGTCGTCGACGACGCGGGCGACGTGAACGTTGGCGGCGACAGCCCCGAACCCGACGCCGACATCCGGGACGCCCCCGGCATGAACGAGTACGACGAGGAGGAGAGCGGCGCGAACGCCGACGACTGAGCGGTCAGTCCTCGGCCCGAACCGACTCCGACCGTCGGGACGTCCCCTCGAGTATCCTATCGGCGACTTCGAAGCCGGCCACCACGCCGCCGTTGAGCGACCGCTCGGGGTACTGCGCCCGCGAGGCCATCCCCGCGTAGTAGAGGCTCTCGGCCACGTCCTCCGAGAGGTCGTAGGGCACCACCATGTCGAGGTATCCCCGTTCGTAGACCGGCGCGGTACGCGGGTTCCTGGCGATGCGGACCTCCCGGACCGACGAGCGGTCGAACTCCGGGAAGAGGTCCGCGATGCCCTCGAGCCACAGGTCCTCCACCTCGTCGTCGTCCATCCGCCAGAGCTCCTCGTCGAGCGACTGGACGTAGCTCGCCACGTACAGCAGGTGGTCGCCGCCGTATCGCTCGGGCGGCACGAAGTTCGTGTGCTCGATGAGCGCGCCGAAGGGGGCGTCGTCGGCCACGTTGAGCCAGTAGGTGTCCGTCAGGGAGTCGTCCATCGTGACGACGGCACAGACGGACCCCTGGAAGTCGATGTCGCAGTCGTAGCCCGTCAGTCCTTCGAGGACGTCGGGCATCGCCGCGATGACACAGCCCTCGACGTCCTGGGTGGTCGTCCCGTCGGGCGTCTCGACGGTCATCGACTCCACGCGCTCGTCGAAGGCCACGTCCGTCACGCGCGCGCCGGTGGTGACGTTCTCCCGGCCCACCGCCTCCAGCAGGGCGTCGATGAACGTGCCGAACCCGCCCTCGAAGTAGCCCAGTATCTCCCCCTTCGTCAGGTCGCGTTCGCCCCGGAACTTCACGCGGCCGAGGAGCCACGCCGCGCTGACGTCCTCCTTGCGGGAGCCGAACTTGGCGTCGAGCAGCGGCTCCCAGAAGTTCTCGTAGACGCCGCGGCTCGTGTGGTCGAGCAGGAACTCCCGGATGGGGACGTGCTCGAAGTCCTCGATGTCGCCGTAGGCGTCG
>CAYYSW010000105.1:0-8581 GCA_964474395.1 uncultured Halobacteriales archaeon | reverse complement strand
CGACCCGCACGGCGACCCCATCCCCGACGCCGACCTGTCGCTCCCCGAGGGAGGCACGACCGGCCCGCTCGCCGACGCCGACCGGGGCGAGCGCGTGACCGTCGAGCGGACCCGGCGGCAGGGCGACGCGGAACTGCAGTACCTCGCCGACGCCGGCGTGCGTCCGGGCGTCGAACTCACCGTCGTCGACGTCGCGCCGTTCGGGATGGTGACCGTCGAGACGCCGGCGGGCGAGCAGAGCCTCCCGGAGGACGTCGCCCGGCGCATCGAGGTCGCTCCGGGGGCCGACGCGGACCGCAGGCGGTGACACGTCCGACGGGTCGGCGGGAGCGTGGTTTCGACGAGTGACGGAGGGTATATTCGTCCGGCGCGCGAGCACCCTTCATCGATGAAAGCGGGCGAACTGGACACCGTCGACCGGCACATCCTCTACTACCTCCAGCAGGACGCGAGGGCGACGTCATCTACGGACATCGCGGAGAAACTGGGCCTCTCCTCGAGTACGGTCAGGACCCGCATCAACAAGCTCGAGGAGAGCGGCGTCATCCGCGGCTACCACATCGACATCGACTACGACCTCGCCGGCTACCCGCTGTACACCAAGATCATCTGTACGGCGCCGATTCCGGAGCGGGACGAACTCGCCAACGAGGCGCGGGACATCCGGGGCGTGACCGCCGTCCGCGAGATCATGACCGGGGAGCGCAACGTCTACGTGAACGCCATCGGGCGGGACCACGACGACCTCATCCGGATCAGCGAGGAGCTCGACTCGCTCGGGCTGACGGTCATCGACGAACAGCTCATCCGCGACGAGTACGTCTGTCCGTACCACGGGTTCTTAGACGAGGAGCGGACGCGGGCGGAGCGAGACGAACGGTAGCTGGCCGCGACGACCCCCTCCCGGGGGACCGCGAGCTACACCTCGACGAGGTCGAGAATAGCCCGGCAGAGCGGGCTGTCCTCGTCGAGGAAGCCCTCGATGGCGGTGAAGTGGTTCGCGTCGGGCTGCCGGAGGTGCCGACCGTCGAGTCCCGCCTCCCGCCAGGCCGCCAGGTAGGCCTCCGACTGGCGGCGCAGTTCGTCGGGCTCCTCGTCGCCGTAGGTGACGACCAGCGGCGGTGCCGCCTCGGGGATCTGCCGGATGGGGCTGTTGCGCTGGATGTCGCGCCACGTGAGCTGGAGCTTCGGTTGCAACCACGTGTGCGGGAACGGTTCGAGGTCGAACAGGCCGCTGATGGGACAGGCACCCGCGATGACGTCCGCCGGCAGCCCGTATCGCCCCTCCCAGTCGGTGGCGAGCAACATCGCCGTCAGGTGCCCGCCGGCTGAGTGTCCCGAGACGCAGAGCCGGTCGCTGTCGCCGTTGTACCGCCCCGCGTTCTCGGACAGCCAGGCGACCGCGGCGCGACACTGCCGGACGATCTCCTCGACGGTCACCTCGGGACAGAGCGCGTAGTTCACGACGACGGTCGTGACGCCCGCCGAGACGGGCCCCCGCGCGACGAAACTGAACTCCTTGCTGCTGAGGCTCCGCCAGTACCCGCCGTGGATGAACAGGAGGACGGGCGCGTCCGGGTCGTCAGCCGGGAAGACGTCGAGGTGTTCGGCGGTCGTCGGGCCGAAGGGGACGTCGAGGTGACAGTTCAGGTCCTCGCGGGCTCGCTCGCTCTCCTCGACGTAGAACTCGGCGTACCGCTCGTAGTCCTCGGCCGCCTCGCCCACGTTGTACTGCGCGTCCAGTTCCTCCTGTGTCTCGAAATCGCGATAGAGCATACGTCCCCCTCGCGAGGCGGCGGGATATACCTTCGAACCGGTCGGGAGCATCCCGCGAACGACAGTACCGTACCACTCTCCGTAAGCAACCCGAACGACCATACTACTATAGTCCCGAACTGTGAGACACAGCCCCGAACGGCGGGGCCCCGAGCGAAGCAATGACCAGGCCACAGGACTTCGAGATCCAGTCGCGGACACTCCAGGCCGACCGGATCGTCCCACCGTCGGACGGCGAGTCGAGCTATCACTTATCGGGCGTCTTCGAGGTGGACCACCAGCGTGCGCCGGCACGCGAACGGCATTTCGGACCGCTGTGCAACGTCGGCGGGCGGGCCGTCTGCAGCAAGGGGGAACAACGGGAGACGGAGGACGTCGAGTTCGCGGAGGTCACTCCCGACCGCCTCCGCGCGCTCGTCGACGAGGGGGACGTCTGCGAGGACTGTCTCGCCCTCGTCGAGGAGACCGAAATCGGCGACCTCGCGCCGGCGAACCGGTAGGCCCCCGGTCGGGGGCCCGTCGGCCACGACGGCTCTCCCCCACGGTCCCTTTCTATCGCACTCACGGCGTCGGAGGCCCGACTGGGGGCGGGGGCGAGGGCGGACAGCGTCGGGTCGGGGGCGGCACTCACCTCACCGCCGACTACTCGTCGGACCCGGCGTGCGGCGCCCGGGACCCGACCCACGTGCCGAGGGTAAGTCCGTAGACGAGGTGGCCGGCGTGGAACACGGCCGACTCGTCGGTGTCGAGGTCCTGTCCCACGAGGTGCCGGACGACGACGCGCTCGCCGAACACCGAGAGGAGCGCCGCGTAGACCAGACCGGCGAGCAGTCCGAGGGTCTCGGGTTCCTCGACTCCTGGTCGGGTGCGGAGCGTCCCGAGGCCGAAGGCGGCGCCCGCGCCGGCGCCGTACGCGAGGTGGAGCGCGAGCGAGGACAGCGGGTAGTCCTCGGGGGCGCCGCCGAGCCAGCGGCTCAGGAACGGGGCCGTCGGCGGGAGCGACCGGGCGGTCGGCGCGCGGAGGACGGTCATAGCGACGGTCCCGACGATGCCGCCCGTCGCCCCGGCGAGAAGCGGGGACTGTCGTGGGTCGGCCGCCTGCTCCGGGGGCTCCCTCGCCGCCTCCGTCCCTGTCTCCGTTTCAGTCTCATTCGGGGTCGCGTGGTCCGTGTGGTCGTGGTCTGTCATGGGGACTCCGCGGTGTCGCCGGTCGAACGGGCCGACGCAAACGCCCTCTGCGCGCGGGCGCAAGCGCAAGCCCCGGGAGCGCACGGGTCAGGCGCGAGCGGGCCGCGGAACGGCGTCGACGGCCGCCGTCGGACGGCGGTCCCTCCCGTCCGGCCGGACGGTCGACAGGTCCGTCGTGTTCGCGCTCCCCGTCTCGGTGTACTGGACGGTGACCCGGACCTCACGGCCCGTCTCCCGTTCGATGCGTTCCTCCAGCGTCGCCGGGAGCGACGAGTAGCTCCGGTCGGCCGTCCGGCTCACCGTCACCGAGACGTTCGGCGACGTCCCGGCGAGGCCGCCGTACTGGGACTGGACGCCGACCAGCGACAGGTCCGCGTAGCGCGGTTCGTCGAACGTCTCGTCGACGGCGTCGTTCGTCGACAGTTCGTAGCCGACGTGCATCCCGACGAGCGCGCCGGTGACGACGAACGACAGCGCGAACAGCAGCGCGACGACGCTGACGCTCGCGCGGCTGCTCGACGGGAGGCTCGACCCGAGGTCCGTCCGGTCGAACCAGACCGGCTGGTAGCCCATACAGCGCAGCGTGACGATGGCGCCGACGTTGATGGCGAGTACGTTCACCGCCAGCAGGAGGGACGCGCCGAGGGCGATGAGCCAGGCGCCCCACGCGACGGCGATGCCGGCGGCCGCGGCCGCGGGGACGATGGCGGCGGCGATCATCACGCCGACCAGCGACATCGACTGGTCGGTCGTGTAGCCGAACGCGCCGACCGCGCCGGCTCCGAGCGCGGCGACCGACGAGAGGGACGTCGGCGCCAGCCGGATGCCCATGAGTTCGAGCGAGGCGATGTCGAGCGTCGACGGGACGAACCCCGCCCACAGGACCAGCCAGGCGAAGCCGGCGGCCCCGACGACGGCGCCGGCGAGGCCGACCGACTGGCGTTTGGCGGCCCCGACGAACATGTCCCAGTCGCCGTGGTAGACGCCGGCGGTCATCGACAGCGCCGAACTCACCTGCGGGGCGATGACCATCGCGCCGATGACGACCGCCGGCGAGTCGAGCAGGAGGCCCGCCGTGGCGACGATGACGCTGAGGAGCGTCCCGACGTAGTAGGTGACCGGCGGCCACGACAGCTCCTGGACCTTCGAGTGGAGTTCCCGCCGGGAGAGCCCCCTGACCTCGGTTGCGTACTCCTCCTCGATATCGCCGAAGTTCGGCGTCTCGACGTGCGAGGCGTTCGCGATGACGGTGTACGCCTCCTCGGAGACGCCGGCGTCCTCGAGGTCGTGGAAGACGTCCGTGACCGCCTGGCTGGGCAAGGGGAAGAGAAAGAGCGTCCCCTGTCGCTCGTCCTCGTCGCCGTCGTCCCGGATCGCCGTGTAGTCGAGGCCGTGGTCCTCCAGGACGGACTCGACGGCCTCCCGGTTGTCCTCGTAGACGCGGAGATTGATGTGGCGCATGGCTTCGTCCTACCCTCGTTTCCGGGTTAGGCGTCGTGCTTGGACTCGCTCGCAGTGCGACGCGTTCCCGGGGACTGCAGCCCTCGCGTGTCGGCCTGCAGGGACCCGCTATCGCGTACTGCTCGGAGGCCACTGTCCGGACGCGTTCGCCGGCGAGGGCGGTGGATATCGTCCGTCTCACGGTAGGTGTGCTTGCGGTCTGTCCGTCGGGGCAGACGACCCCGTCGGCCGGAACAGGGATACGTCCCACCCTCGGAGTACCATCCCCATGACTGCTACAACGTTCGCCGACCGGCAGGCACGGAGCGCCCGACGACCGCGCGCGGACCGGAGCGCGGCGTGCGGACGGAGAGGACGACACGAGGGAGGTGCGTAACCCAATGGCGTCCGAACCCACGGTCCGGCAGGCCGAAGCCGACGACGCGGGGCGGATTCGAGAGCTCGTCGAGAGTTCGATGACCGCCTCCTACGCGCTCAGCCCGCAGGACATCGAGACGATCCTCGAAGCGACCGTCGCGCCGGAGACGCTCGAAGAGCGGGTCGACGACGAGACCATCGTCCTGCTCGCGGAGCTCGACGGGACCGTCGCGGGCGTCGTCGAGGCGACGTTCGTGGACGGCGGCGAGGGTGCCGAGATCCACCGGCTCCACGTCGACGCCGAGCGCCGCGGCGCCGGCGTCGGGACGGCCCTCTTCGAGCGGGTCCGCTCGGACCTCGGCGAGCGCGGGGTCGATGACCCCCGGGCGGTCACGCTCTCGGCGAACACGTCCGCCGGCGCGTTCTTCGAGCGCTTCGGCTTCGGACAGGTGGGCGAACGGACCGTCGATATCGGCGGTCGGGAGACCGTCCAATACCTCTACGCCGCCGACGCGGACGCCGACGAGGAGTCGGCCGGCGGGACGGCATCCGAGAAAGACGACGGTGACGCGACGACGTCCGGCGACTACGACGGCGAAATCCCCGAGACGGCGACCGGCGAGGACGGGACGACGCTGTATCTCGGAGGCGACCCCTTCGAGGGCTCCGAGGGGTACTTCGTCCGGACGTTCTCCGACGAGGACCGCTCGGAGGAGTACGGCTACTACTGTCTCCACTGCGAGTCGGGGGACGTCTCCGTCGACGAGATGGAGCGGGTCCGCTGTGGGAACTGCGGCAACACCCGCAAGCCCGACGACGACTACGACGGGGCGTACCTCTGAGGGCGACCCCGACCGAGAGCGGAGCGAGGCCCGACGGCGGGCCGTCCCGTCAGGACCGGCCTCCGGTCGGCCGCTCCCGTCGCGGTCCGCCGGGGCGGCCAACGAAGCGGTCGCCGCCCGAACGGCGCCTTCGATCGGATTCGTCGAAGAGTTCCAACGTGCGTGCTACCGACGGTCCCGTGGTGGGGTTCTCCTCGTTGACGACACGCAACGTGTCTCGTCCACCCACCGGAGCGCGAGGCGTTCCGGGGACGTCTCCGAGTGCGAGAGGGTCAAGCAGCCGTTAGACGCGTGCCGCGTGTATAGCGCTGGCAGTCGTCCGTACGAACCCGCGTGAAGAACGGTGCTCGCTCGTTCGTTTATATGCGCCTTGCACACGAAGCCACTATATGTATTGATTAATCGTTTAATTGCTGTACTCATGGGAGCATATGAGATGGGGAAGTCGGGCGAATCGCTAACCGAAGAGGAGGCCGACGCGCTCCTGACCGCGCTCGACAAGGGGTACTTCGCCGTTCCTCGGCAGACACCGCTCGCTGCACTCGCTGACGAGCTCGGCATCACGGACCGAGAGACATCTCGACGACTTCGACGTGCGATGGGTACGATCTTCAAGCACAATCGGGAGCAGTTCGAGCGGCAGCTCAATGACGGTGAATGACCCCTCCCTACTGGGAGACTGACGCTCTCTGTCTATCAATCCGACTGAGTGGGAAACTGGTACTGCGAGGGGGCTATTTCGACGTTCATATGTTTCCTAAATAGGGATTCCAGACGTATTCTGGACCGCTGTCCGAAACCCAGAGAACGATGACCCCGGTGTGACAGACGCCCACCAGCTCTGTCATCCGTTCATCGTCGTCACCGCACAAGCGTTGCCACTCCCGACGATCAGAGATTTGACCGCAATAGTGTTTGATACGTGTACCACTCTTAGAGGCATGTACCACATCCTCCAAGAGAACTCCTAGCGTAATCGTTATCGGATCAATGAACCGATCAGCCTGGCTTGCAGCCCTCAGCATCACTATCCTTGTTGGCGCAATCAGCACGAGGGCTGTGGGGTCCCTTGCTCAACGGAAGATAGCAGATCGGAGCCTCACACCGAAGGAAGCCAGTGAGATTGCGATCGCTCGCACTGGGGCTGTTCAGGCAGTCGTGCTCGAATGGAGAAGTAACTCCGTTTACATCGTCGTCGTTGAGCACGAAAATGGGGCTCGTGAGGGGGTCAAGATCAACGGAGGCAGTCCCACGACTGCAGACGATACGCGGGGAGGCGGCTTTGAAGTATCCTATTCGGGTTGATCCTCCAACGTACACGTTTCGATGACGGGCTGCTTGATTCGAACGGCAGCCGCACGTCGGGAGCCACAGACTGCCAGCGTGTGTTGGTATCTCATCCCCAGAAGTCGATGATCCGATCGACGGCTCGGTCGAGGAAGCTCTCGCGGTATCTGACGAGTAACTGAACGGTGAGGTCTTCGTCACTTACCTCGTACAGCGTGGTTCGGTCGTCCTCAATCGATTTCACGACACCTTGCTCGATGAGGTTCGAGAGGTGCCACGAGATAGTGGAGGGCGTCACCTCGACTGCTTCAGCGATTTCACCGTTTCTCGAAGCACCGCGTTCGAGCAGGTGGAGGAGGATCTCTCGTGTCGTCTCATAGCGTAACACCGCGAGGATCGCTCGCTCCCGTTCATCGAGGTTGCGGGCGACGAACACCCGTCGCTTGCTCTGGTACTCCTCGCTTTCGAGGACCCCATATTCTTCGAGTTCTCGGAGATGATATTGGAGTAAGCCCGTCTCCATATCGAGGTCCCGCTTGAGTTGACTGAAGTGAACACCCGGATTCGCTTCGACGTACTCGAACAATCGCTTCCGGGTAGGAAGTGACAGCTCGCCCTCTTCCGGGCCGACGTCATCCGAACCCGTCATTCGTCGAGGGGATATGTCTCCATCATTCCGGCTCCCAGTCGAATCGCCACATCACCGTTACGAACAGTAGTACTGCGATACCGAGTGAGAAGAGGCTCGTGAGCAATTCGACGGATGGGACCGTCTCTTCTAACACTTCCTCGGCAATGTCGACGACCATGTTCAAACCGAGAAGCGTTGCTAACAACAGGAGCACGAGCAATCGAGAGATACGAGTACGACGGTACGCGACTCCCACCAGTCCGATGATAACGAGAACAAGACCGAGTGTAGCAGCCTCGATGATAAGCTCGGCTTCGATCATACGATCTGAACTGGTCGCTAGGACTTTTAATATGGGAGAAGCGATCGCTGCGGAAATATACGAATCGTCGGCCATCAGTAGTGTCGAGGAGACCATATCGTCTTAGGCATAGTTTCGTGGCGCGTGCGGTTCTCTATGCTACGGAGGGCCTTTCACGACTTCAGAGATATGGTACACTGGTCGAAGGCCCCGAATAGTTGGTGATCGGATAGTCGCCTTCCAGTACCGACTGTCGAAACTCCTCGTCAACAGGGAATCGAAGCAGTACGGACCTCCTGTGACGACATCAATAGGAATCAGATGTCGACTACAGAGTCTGGTCGGGGCGTCCGTCCTCCAAGCCAGTCTAGTGACTGTCTTTTGCAGAGCTCTTCAGTTATAGAGGAGAATACTGAATAGTCCCAGTTAAATCCCTCATTGGTAGACGTACGCTCTCTGTGTAGCGTTCGACCCGTGTACGTCTAACGACACGTCTTCTGCCGGATTGGGTGCATGCCATTTACCGGCCTGCTGCATACAGAGTATCTATTTCGTAACCCGGTCGCGACTATCACGAGTGAAACAAGAGCCAGGGAGGCGACAGCAATCTGCCGGGAACCTGTATTCGCGGCGTTGTCGAATTATCCAGAACGTCAGTGTCGGGGACGAGGTGACTCCGTCTCCGAGCTCCGACGTTCGATACACTCGTAGACGGCTTGCCTGAGTGCCACCTCCCGG